>NZ_BAABHO010000003.1:120567-196852 GCF_039542135.1 Actinomycetospora chlora | reverse complement strand
CCCGGGTCCGGGAATTTTCTCCGCGACCCCGCCGTCACCGACCGTGACGCGTCAGCGGGCGGCGAGCAGCCCGCCGTCGGTGTCCGCGGGGGACCGGGGCGCGGGAGCCGTCCCGCCGGCGTCGAGGTCGGCGAGCAGCCGGCGGGCCGCGCGCACGGCGACGTCGGGCGGGTCGCCCTCGCGGGCGAGCAGCCGGAAGAGCTCGGCGAGCGCCGCGGCCGTCGAGCCGGAGACCGTCAGGCCGCCGTCGCAGCGCGCGCAGGGGGCGAGGGCCCGCGACGCGGAGCGCAGGACCTCGACCGGGGCGGCGTGCCCGGCGCCGTGCTCAGCGGCCGCGGACACGGACGGTCTCCGGGACCTCGGCGGCCAGCGAGCCGGCGGGGGTGTCGTGCCAGACGACCTGGAACGAGCCGCGGCTCGTCACGCCGTCCTCGTCCGCGGGCGCAGTGTGGATGCGCTCGACGGGACGGGGCCGGCGCGGGGCGTCGGACTGCCAGTGCAGATGCCACATGGGCGGGGACCTCCTCGTCCACCACCGGGTCCGTGTCGCGTGCTCGGGGGTGCCGGCGACCACGGAGCGTCGACCGTGGCTCGCGGACTGAACACGGCACCCGCGATGGTGGTCCAGGTCACCGGGACACCGCCACGCGGCGGCGTTCTGGACCGAAACAGCACTGGAAAGGCTCAGGACTGCGCCACCAGGGCGACGAGGAACCCGTCCCAGCCCTTGGCCCCGACCGTCTGCAGGGCGGTGGCCGCCTCGAGCCGGGGGTCGGCGGCGACGAGGTCGACGACCTCGCGCACGCCGCGCACCACCGCGGACTCCTCGGCGGGATCGGCGACCTTGCCGTCGCGCACGACGTTGTCGACCACCACCACCGTGCCGGGCCGGGCCAGGGGCAGCGCGGCCCGCACGTAGGCCGCGTTGTTCTGCTTGTCGGCGTCGACGAACACGAGGTCCACCGGCCCGGCCACCGTCGGCAGGCTCTCCAGCGCCGGCCCGAGGAGGATCTCGACGCGGTCGCCGATACCGGCCGCGTCGACGCAGGAGCGCGCCACCTCGGCGTGGTGCGGGTCGATCTCCAGCGTCGTCACCAGCCCGCCGGGCCCGACGGCGCGGGCGAGCCAGATCGTCGAGTACCCGCCGAGCGTGCCGACCTCGAGCACGCGGCGGGCGCCGGCCAGGCGGGCGAGCAGCGCCAGCAGCGCGCCGTGCGCGGGCGCGACGGCGATGTCGGGCAGCCCCGCGCCCCGGGCCCGCTCCCGGGCCCGGCGCAGCGCGTCGTCCTCGAGGGCGAGGTGCTCGACGAACCAGGTGTCGACCGCGGCGGGGGTGGTGCTCACGGTCCGACCGTAGGCCGTGCGGCGAGACCCAGGACCCGCTCCAGCACCCGGTACCTCAGCACCAGGCTCAGCGAGACGAACCACAGCAGGACGCCGAGGGCAGCGACCGGGAGCACCGGCGGGTCCGGCGCGGTGAGGCCGAAGTAGTTCCGGGTTGCGGGCACGAGCAGCACCGCGACGAAGGCGGCGAACAGAGCGAGCGCCAGCCAGGTCGGGCGGCGGTCGGAGCTCACGGGGCGCCACGCGGCGAAGATCCGGTGCGGGGGTTGGAGCAGGAGGATCAGGATCAGCGCGCTGGTGGAGACGAACACCGAGAGCCCGGATTGGGCGCCCAGCGTCGCGGAGGCCTCGACGAAGTCCGCATCGACGCCGTAGGTGAGCCCGGTGTACTGCTCGAAGAGCTCCACCGCCCGGGGGAAGGGCGTCCCCGAGAGCCCGCTGGTCACCCGGCGGTAGAGGAAGGCGTAGATCGCGGTGCCGAAGCCCGCGGTGAGCACCCCGACCGGGATGACGAACCGCGCCAGCGACACGAGCAGGTCCTCGGCCGGGGGCTCGGGTCGCGCCCACATCGTGAGGAAGAACGTCGGCACGCCGACGGTGAACAGCGTCAGCCCGACCTGGGTCGGCGTGTAGGGGAACCCGAGGCCGAGCAGCGTCACGGTGAGGATGACGAGCATCTGGGTGCACACCCGCGACAGGAACAGGTACATCGACGAGCTGACGCCGCTGATGATGCGGCGACCCTCGGTGCGCGCCGGGGGCAGGGTGGTGAACGAGTCGTCGAGCAGGACGATGTCGGCGACGTCGCGGGTCACCGAGCTGCCCGAGCGCATGGCCACCCCGACCTGCGCGCGCTTGAGCGCGCGGGCGTCGTTGACGCCGTCGCCGACCATCGCGACCTGGTGCCCGCCGCGGCGCAGCGCGTCGACGATCTGCTCCTTCTGCTCGGGGGCGATCCGCCCGAACACACCGTGGGTGGCGACGGCCTCGTCGAAGGCGTCCCCGTCCAGGGGCGCGAGCCGGGGACCGGCGATCGCCGGCGCATCGAGCCCCGCGCGCCGGGCCAGGGCGGCCACGGTGTCCGGGTCGTCGCCCGAGACCACCTTGACCGCGACCCCCTCGGCGGCGAGCCCGGTCAGGACGTCGGTGACGCCCTCGCGCAGCTCGTCGGCCAGGGCGACCAGCGCCACCGCCCGCAGGCGCGGGAGCCGGGGCCGTCCGCCGGCGTCGCGCAGCGCACCGTGCCCCCGCGCGAGCACCAGCACCCGCAGGCCCTGGTCGGTGCGCTGACGGACCGCCCGCTCGTCCGCGCCCGCCGGGTCGGACAGCGCGGCGCGCAGCGTCGAGGGTGCCCCGAGCACGAGGGACGTGCCGTCGGCGAGGGTGATCCCGCTCCAGCGCAGCGAGGACCGGAACTCCACCTCGTCGACGACGTCCGCGGGCTCGCCGGGCAGGGTGTCGTCGGCGGCCAGCGCGGCGGTGGTGGCGTTGGTGCTGCCCACCGAGCGGGCGAAGGTGCCGAGCAGGGCGCGGGCGCCGGCCTCGTCGGCCGCCACGACCTCGGTCAGCGCGAGCCGCCCGCTGGTCAGCGTGCCGGTCTTGTCGGTGCAGACGACGTCCACGCGGCTGACGGCCTCGACGGCGTTGGTCCGTTGGACCAGCGCGCCGCGCCCGGCGAGGCGGGCGGCGCCGACGGTGTAGGCCACGGCGATGAGGAAGAACAGGCCGTAGGGCACCAGCCCGGAGAGCACCGCCGAGGTCTGCACGAAGCGCAGCACGGTCGAGCCGTCGAGGGCGGCCTGGGCGAGGATCGCGCCGCTCATCAGCAGCACCAGCAGGATCAGCAGCCGCACCACGAGGTCGATCCGCCACTGCAGCGGGGTGAGGGCGGTGGTGTCGGCGCGGGCGGCGATGGTCAGCCGGCCGGCGTGGCTGTCGGCGCCGACGGCCTCGGCACGCTGCAGGCCCTCGCCGCCCGAGCACGACGACCCCGAGAGCAGGTGGTCGCCGACCTCCTTGGGGATCGGGTCGGACTCGCCGGTCAGCAGGGACTCGTCGGCCTCGACGCGCCCACCGGTCACGAGCGGGCCGTCGACGACGACCTGGTCGCCGGTGCGCACCCGGACGAGGTCGCCCACGACGACCTCGACCGGCGACACCGTCCGCTCCTCGCCGTCGCGCACCACCGTCACCGGCTCGCGGGCCAGCAGCTGCAGACGGTCGAGCTGGCGCTTGGCCCGCAGCTCCTGGAACGCCGCGAGCGCCGCGTTGACGATGCCGAGACCGACGCTGACCAGTGCGTCGCTGTAGCGCCCGAGCGCGAGCAGCGCGATGCCGATGACGAACAGCGTGTTGTTGTAGAAGGAGAAGACCGTGGTGCGCAGGATGCGCGCGGTGGTGCGCCCCGAGCCGGAGACCGGGACGTTGGCCCGGCCGTCGCGCGTGGCCGCTCGCACCTGCTCCGTCGTGAGGCCCTCGATCGTCGCGGTCATCCCGGCCTCGGGTCGCGGTCTCGCACGTGACCATCATCCCGGCCGTCGCTGACCGGGACCTGAAGGGTCAGGGCGCCGGGGGCTGCCGGGCGTCGGCGGCCAGGGCGCGCCGCCAGTGCTCCGTCACCTGCTGGCGGAGGGGGTTCGGGTCGACGGCGTCGGGGTCGAGCAGGCGCTGCATGCCGATGCCGCGCAGCTGCCCGACGAGGGCGACGGCCACGTCGTCGGGCCGGACGTCGGGGCGGATCGTGCCCGCGGCGAGGCCGGCCTCGACGTCCTCGCGCAGGTCGCGGCGGAAGCCCCGGTCGCGCTCACGGAAGGTGGCGGCCAGCTCCTCGGCCGTCGCCGCCTCGGCCCACAGCAGCAGGAACGCGCGGTTGGCGACGCGCATCTCGGCCAGCGCCCCGATGTAGCCGTCGACGAGGGCCAGCAGGCGCTCGAGGCCCGGCGCCATCTCGGCGATCCCGGGGACGAAGCCGCCCTGGGTGGCGCGCGTCAGGGCCTCGACGAGGCCCTGCTTGGAGCCGAACTGGTGGGTGACGATCCCGCGGCTGTAGCCGGCACGCTCGCCCACCCGCGCGAGCGTCAGCGCCCGCACCCCCGACTCGACGACCACCTCGGCGGCCGCCGCCACCAGCGCGGCCTCGGTGTGCTCGCGGCGTTCCTGCTGCGTGCGGCGGGGACGGGCGGCTGTCACCGGCACATCGTAGCAGGCCGCTTGCGTGTCGACCGACAAGTATGTGAGAGTGGCGGAGGACCGAGAGGAGCCGGAGATGATCGACCTACAGGACGGCGCGGTGGAGGCGATGCTCGCCGAGGCCGTGCTGCAGCCGACCGTGCCGCTGGCCGCGCCCGCCGACGAGGTGCCCGCGTGACGGTCGTGCTGGTGCACGGCAACCCCGAGACCCCCGCGGTCTGGGACCCGCTCGTGGACGCCCTCGATCGGCGGGGGATCCACGGCGTCGTCCGCCTGGCCCCGCCCGGGTTCGGGGCGCCGCTGCCCGACGGCTTCCCCGCCACCGCGGAGGCCTACCGCGACTGGCTCGTCGACGAGCTCGAGCCGATCGTGGCCCGCGACGGGCCTGTCGACCTCGTCGGCCACGACCTCGACGGCAGCCACACCGTGCGCGTCGCGATGGCGCGCCCGGACCTGCTGCGCAGCTGGGTCAGCGACACCCTCGGCGCCTTCGCGCCGGACTACGTCTGGCACGAGCTCGCGCAGCGCTGGCAGACACCCGGCACCGGGGAGGCCGACGTCGCCGAACGCTTCGGGCCGGACCGGGACGTCGCGGCCGTCGAGGCGGTGCTCGTCGGGCGCGGGATGCCCGCGGCCGTGGCCCGGGACGTCGTCGCGGGGCAGGTCGCGGGGCAGGACGAGGCGATGGGGCGGGCGATCCTCGCGCACTACCGCTCGGTGGTGCAGCCGGTGATGGCCGATGCCGGCGCCGACCTGCCCGCTGCGGCCGCGCGGCCGGGCCTCGCGATCGTCGCCACCGCCGACCGGGTCGTCGGCAGCGAGGCCCAGCGGCGGGGTGCCGCGGCACGCGCGGGCGCGCGCGTGGCCGTCCTCGAGGGCCTCGGGCACTGGTGGATGGCCCAGGACCCGGAGGCGGCGGCCGGGGTCCTGCTCGACTTCTGGGACCTCACCGGCTGACCGGCGCGAGCCAGACGCCGACGAGGACGTCGACGAGCCCGGTGGCCGCGTCGGCCCACGTGGCCCGGACGGTCGGGGCCCCCTCGGCGAGGGCCCGCTCGCGCTCGGCGGGGACGGCGACGAGCAGGTGGCGCGCGACGTCGCCCCGCTCGCGGAGGGTCTCCGGCGGCAGCGCCGGCAGGCAGGCGCGCAGGCCGTCGAGGACGCGCTGCAGCACCGGCGAGCCGAGGTGGTCGTCGGTGAGGACCTCCCGCAGCGCGGGGTCGGCCATCACCTGCGCGCCGAACCGGGCGTACCAGGTCGGCGTGCCGAGCGCCTCGAGGTGGTCGAAGGTCGGGCGCACGAGGCAGGCGAGCCAGTCGCGCAGGTCGTCCGACCGTCCCGCACCGCCCTCGATGCGGGCGATCATCTCCACGCGTGCCCGCTCGATCGGCTCGGTGTGCCGGCGCACGATCGCGCGGACCAGCTCGGTCTTGCTGCCGAAGTGGTAGCCGACGACGGCGGTGTTGCCCTGGCCGGCGGCCTCGGCCACCTGCCGGTTCGAGACCTCGTGCACGCCGTGCTCCGCGAAGAGGCGCTCGGCGGCGTCGAGGATGCTGGCGCGCGTGGCGGCGTTGCGGTCGGTGCGGGCTCGGGCGGGCACGGCGCCGAGTGAACGACCTCGTCTCGCCGTCCGTCAATCGCTTGATTTAGATTGATGGGGTGACCTCGCCCCCGGCCGCCGCGGGCCGTGCGCCGACGTTCGTCCCGGTGCTCGCGCTGGCCGGCATCACCGTCTCGCTGCAGCAGACGCTGGTGGTGCCGCTCGTCCCGCAGTTCCCCCGGCTGCTCGGCGCGCCCGCCGCGGACACCGCGTGGGTCGTCACCGCGACGCTGCTGACGGCGGCGGTCGCCGTACCGATCGTCGGGCGGCTCGCCGACATGGTGGGCAAGCGCCGGATGCTGGTCGTCTGCCTCGTGACGCTGATCGCCGGCTCGGTGGTGGCGGCGCTGTCGACGTCGCTGGTCCCGCTCGTCGTCGGGCGCGCGCTGCAGGGGCTGGCGACCGGCGTCATCCCGCTCGGGATCAGTCTCATGCGCGACGAGCTGCCGCCCGAGCGCCTAGGGTCGGCCACGGCGCTGATGAGCGCCTCGCTGGGCGTCGGCGGTGCGCTCGGCCTCCCGCTGGCGGCGCTGATCGCCCAGACCGCCGACTGGCACGTCCTGTTCTGGGCCGCCGGCGGCCTGGGCGCCGTCGTGCTCGCAGGCGTCCTCGCGCTCGTGCCCGAGTCGGCGCAGCGGGCCGGCGGGCGCTTCGACCTCGTCGGCGCGGTCGGCCTCGCGGTCGCGTTGGTGTGCCTGCTGTTGGCCGTGTCGAAGGGCGGCACGTGGGGCTGGGGCAGCGCCACCACCGTCACGCTGTTCGTCGCCGCCGCTGTCGTCCTGCTGGCCTGGGCGTGGTGGGAGCTGCGCACCCGCCAGCCCCTGGTCGACCTGCGGGTCAGCCGGCGACGTCAGGTGCTGCTGACCAACACCGCGTCGGTGGTCATGGGCTTCTCGATGTTCGCGATGTCGCTGGTCTACCCGCAGCTCCTGCAGCTGCCGACGTCCACCGGCTACGGGCTCGGGCAGTCGATCCTCGTCGCCGGCCTCGTCCTCGCGCCCGGCGGCCTGTGCATGATGGCGATGTCACCGGTGTCGGCGCGCATCAGCGCGACGTCGGGCCCGCGCACCACGCTCATGCTGGGCGCGTTCGTGGTCGCCGTGGGCTACGGCGTCGGCGCGGTGTTCCACGGCTCGGTGTGGGAGCTGGTCGCCAGCTCGGTCGTCATCGCCTGCGGCATCGGCCTCGGCTACGGCGCCATGCCCTCGCTGATCATGGCAGCGGTGCCGGTGGAGCAGACGGCCGCGGCCAACAGCCTCAACAACCTCATGCGCGCGCTCGGCACGTCGGTCGCCAGCGCGGTGGCCGGTGTCCTGCTCGCCTCGCTCGTCAGCGAGGCCGGTGTCCCCACGGAGACGGCGTTCGTCGTCGTCATGGTGCTCGGCGCGGGTGCGGCCGTCGTGGCGATCGCCGTCGTCGCCGGCGTCCCGCGGCAGCGCCCGGTCGCGCGGACGGCGCAGACCGGCCCGGCCGCCGCAGCGCCGGAGCCGGAGCTCCCCCTGCTGCGCGGCGTCGTGCGCCACGGCGACGAGCCCGCCGCGGGTGCGGTGCTCACCGTCGTCAGCACGGACGGCCACCAGCTCGGCCGGGCGCGGGCGGGGGAGGACGGCGCGTTCTCCCTGCTCCGGGGCGGGGTCGGACGAGCCCACCTGGTGGTCGTGCAGTGGCGCGGGGTCTCCCGCGCCGAGTCGCTGGCCGGCACGGCGGGGACCCGCGAGATCGACCTCACCGAGCCCGCGCGGCCCGCCGCCCCGGCTCGCGCGGCGGTCCCGGGCTAGCTGGTCCCCTCCCCGCGGCTGCGGCTGTTCACCTCGTCGTGCAGCCACCGCGCGACCTCGACCAGCTTGAGGTTGGTGTCCTGCGACGAGCGCACGAGCATCGCGAACGCGCGCTCGTCGTCGACCGAGAAGCGCTCCATGAGGATGCCCTTGGCCTGGCCGATGAGGTCGCGGCTGTCCACCGCGCGCTGCAGGTTGGTCGCGTGCTCGCTGCCGTAGAGCAGCACGGCCGCCTGCACGCCGAACAGACCGGCGGTGACGCGCGCGTCGGCGTCGAACGAGGCGGGCCCGCCCGCGTAGAGGTTGAGCGCCGCGCGCATCCGGCCGGGCTCGTGGCTGAGCTGGGTGGACATCATCGAGTGGTACCCGGCCTCCACGGCCTGCGGGGCGAAGCGCGGCCAGCGCTCCCCGTCGGCCCCGTCCAGGTCGTCGGCGACGACGATGCCGTCGTCGGGGGGCTCTTCGATCGCGGTGATGCAGGGCCCCTCGGCCAGCTCGGCCTGCAGGCGGTCGAGCTTGGTGATGGCGGGGTGGGTCGGGTGCCGGGAGAGGATCTCCCCGTCCTGGGTCACGGAGATCCCGCCGGCGTCCACGCCGGGGATGGTCTCGACCGCGGCGGTGACGATCTCCGTGAGGGTCTGCTCCATGTCGCGGATGGAGCGCTTGGCGGTGAGCTCCCGCGCCGCCTGACGCAGGGACGTCACGAGCGCCTCGTTGGTCTGCATGGTGGTCCCTCCGGTGTTCGGGGACGCTGTCGACCTCTCGCGCTCGTGGTGAACACAAGTCGTTCGTCGGTTGTCCCGGGTAGCCCGGGGCCCCGCCCGGCGAAACGCAGGGCCCCGGTCACTCAGGCCTCCCCGTGCAGGAGGGCGGCGAACGACGGCACGTCGGCGAACGGGTCGTCCGCCGCCGCCGGCGCCCGGGCCGCGACGAGGTCGGCGAGCTCCCCGCCCGCGCGGGTGATCCGTGCGCCCAGCTCGCGGCTGATGCTGGTACCGCCCCAGTCCTCGGCCGCCGCGAACACCCCGGTGGGCACGACCGTCGCGTGCAGGTACGCGAACAGCGGGCGCAGGGCGTGGTCCAGCGCGAGCTGGTGGCGCGCCGTGCCGGCCGTGGCGCCGAGGAGCACCGGCGTCCCGTCGAGCGCGTCGCGGTCCAGGACGTCGACGAACGTCTTGAACAGCCCGCTGTACGACGCCGAGAAGATCGGCGTGACGGCGACCAGGCCGTCGGCGCCGGCGACGGTGTCGAGCACCGGGCGCAGCGACGCGTTCGGGAAGCCGGTGACCAGGTGGTCGGCGAGGTCGCGGGCGTGGTCGCGCAGCTCGACCACCTCGGTGCGGACGTCGACGTCGCGGGCCCGCAGGGCGTCGACCGCGGCGTCGGCCAGCCGGTCGGCCAGCAGGCGCGTGGACGACGGCACCGAGAGCCCGGCGCTGACGACCGCGAGGGTGCGGGTGCTCATCAGGCCGCCACCTCCGGGGTCGCGTCGCGCGCCGCCACGAGGGACTCGTGGGTCGGCGCGTCGGGGACGTGGGCGGGGCGCCGCGCCTCGAACTCCTTCCGGAGCACCGGCACGACCTCCTCGCCGAGGATGTCGAGCTGCTCGAGCACGGTCTTCAGCGGCAGGCCGGCGTGGTCGACGAGGAACAGCTGGCGCTGGTAGTCGCCCACGTACTCGCGGAAGCCCAGCGTGCGGTCGATGACCTCCTGCGGGCTGCCCACCGTCAGCGGCGTCTCGCGGGTGAAGTCCTCCAGCGACGGCCCGTGGCCGTAGACCGGCGCGTTGTCGAAGTACGGCCGGAACTCCCGCACCGCGTCCTGCGAGTTCTTCCGCACGAACACCTGGCCGCCGAGGCCGACGATCGCCTGGTCGGCGGCGCCGTGGCCGTAGTGCTCGAAGCGGCGGCGGTAGAAGTCGACCATGCGCCGGGTGTGGTCGGCGGGCCAGAAGATGTGGTTGTGGAAGAAGCCGTCGCCGTAGTAGGCGGCCTGCTCGGCGATCTCCGGGCTGCGGATCGAGCCGTGCCAGACGAACGGCGCGACGCCGTCGAGCGGGCGCGGCGTGGACGTGAAGCCCTGCAGCGGCGTGCGGAACTTCCCCTCCCAGTCGACCACGTCCTCGTCCCACAGACGCCGCAGCAACGCGTAGTTCTCGACCGCGAGCGGGATGCCCTGCCGGATGTCCTGGCCGAACCAGGGGTAGACCGGCCCCGTGTTGCCGCGGCCCAGCGTGAGGTCGACGCGGCCGCCGGCGAGGTGCTGCAGCATCGCGTAGTCCTCGGCGATCTTCACCGGGTCGTTCGTGGTGATGAGCGTCGTGGCCGTCGACAGCTGCAGCCGCTGCGTGCGGCCGGCGATGTACCCCAGCGTCGTCGTGGGCGACGAGGAGAAGAACGGCGGGTTGTGGTGCTCGCCGAGCGCGAAGACGTCGAGGCCGACCTCCTCGGTCTTCTCCGCGATGCGCAGCACCGCCTGCAGGCGCTCCGCCTCGGTGGGCGTCCGGCCCGTCGTGGGGTCGGCGGTGATGTCGCTGACCGAGAAGACACCGAACTGCATCGCGACCTCCTGATGTTGAAACGTCAACTACAGTACGGCTCAACTCCGAGGAGACCGGCGTTGTTCCCGGCAGTCTCGCGGGCGAGGCGATGGTCCGTTCGGGCGCATGAAGGGACCGTAGGGACCACCCCGTAGCTTCCAGCCAGATCCGCATCGCCGGGGTGTCCGAGGGGACCACACATGCCGTTCGAGAGTCCGGACGTCGAGCTGGAGGATCTCCTGGAGCTCGCGGCCACGGGGAAGTTGCAGCTCCCCGACTTCCAGCGTGGGTGGAAGTGGGACGACGACCGCATCCGCGCCCTGATCGCGAGCGTGGCGCAGGGACACCCCGTCGGCGTGGCGATGACCCTGGAGGTCGGCGGCGGAGGGTCGAACTTCAAGCCCATCCCGATCGCCGGAGTCGACCCGAAGGTCGCCGACGAGCCGGAGCAGCTCCTCCTGGACGGGCAGCAGCGGACGACATCGCTGTACCAGTCGCTGTTCTCGGGCCGGGTCGTGGACACGAAGGACGCGCGCGATCGCCGCATCAAGCGCTGGTACTTCATCGACATCGAGAAGGCCCTGGCCCCGAACGCCGACCTCGAGGACGCCGTCGTCTCCATCCCGGAGGACCTGGTGGTCCGCGAGAACTTCGGCAAGGACGTCGTGACCGACCTGCGCACGACGGAGAAGCAGTGCGAGGCGGGCGCCTTCCCGGCGTGGATCGTCTTCGACAGCGACGCGACCACCGAGTGGATGTGGGCCTACATCGAGGTCGAGCCCGCCAACAAGGATCGGTGGAAGGAGTTCCACAAGAAGGTCCTCAAAGAGATCACCGGCTACAAGGTGCCGGTGATCCGCCTGACGAAGGACACCTCCAAGGAAGCGGTGTGCACCGTCTTCGAGAAGGTCAACACCGGCGGTGTCCCGCTCAACGCTTTCGAACTGCTCACCGCGACCTTCGCCACCGAGGACTTCCCGCTGAAGGGCGATTGGTCCGACCGCCAGGAGCGCCTCCATCGCAAGCCGGTCCTGCGCTCTCTCGAGAGCACGGACTTCCTCCAGGCGATCTCACTGCTCGCGACCGGAGCCCGACGATGTGACGGGCTGATCGAGCCGGGGTCGACGTCCTGCAAGCGCCGCGACATCCTCCGTCTGCGTCTCGAGGACTACCGGCGGTGGGCCGAGCCCGTCACCGAGGCACTGGAGTGGTGCCACCAGTTCCTCGCGCACGAGCACTTCTTCCGCGCCGCCGATCTGCCCTACCGGACACAGCTCGTGCCGCTGGCGGTCATCCGGGTCCTGCTCGGCAAGGACGCCGACGTCTTCGCCACGCGCGCGATGATCCGTCGCTGGTTCTGGTGCGGAGTCCTCGGGGAGATGTACGGGGGGAGCACGGAGACGAGGTTCGCCCGCGACGTCGAGCAGGTCCCGGCGTGGGTGCGGGGCGGCCGGCGTGAGCCGGGCACCGTCAGCGAGGCCGCCTTCTACGCGGCCCGACTCCTCACCCTCAAGACGCGCAACTCGGCCGCCTACAAGGGGGTCTACGCCCTCCTCATGAAGAGGGGATGCCTGGATTGGATCAAGGACCAGCCGATGGGCCTCGCCACGTTCTTCGATTTCAAGATCGATATCCACCACATCTTCCCGAAGGCATGGTGCGACAAGAACGGTGTCGACGATGACCAGCGGGAGAGCATCGTCAACAAGACCGCCATCTCCTTCGACACGAATCGAACGATCGGTGGCGTCGCCCCGTCGTCGTACCTCGCCAAGGTCGAGAAGAAGTCGGGTCTCGAGTCCGCGGAGCTGGACCGGGTGCTCGCTACGCACCTCGTCGACCCCGCTGCGCTGCGGACCGACCGGTTCGAGGACTTCTTCGCCGCCCGCCGAGCCGCCCTGCTGGACCTGATCGCCGAGGCGATGCAGAAGCGGGCCATCGACGACGCGGCGGACGACGCGGCGGAGGCGGCGATGTTTGAGCCGCAGGCCGAGGACCCGGAGGACGAGAGCGCTCTGGTGTCCGATCTCCCGGCGGCGTGACGGTCGGGCACGCGAAACCCGTGTCCTCGGGACACGGGTTCCGCAACCCGGTCCGGCGGCCGGTCAGGTTCCGCAGTAGGTGACGTAGCCCGTGGCCGACGGGTCGCCCTTCGCGTACTCGTCGAGGCCGGGGCGCTCGTCGTAGGGCTGCGTGACGACGTCGACGAGGCGCTCGAACGGGGCGAGGTCACCGGCGATCGCGGCGTCGAGCGCGACCTCGACCTGGTGGTTGCGGGGGATGTAGACCGGGTTGACGCGGTCCATCGCCGCGGCGCTCTGCTCGACCGGCCGGTCCTGGGCCTCCAGCGCCGCGCGCCAGCGGTCGAGCCAGGCGTCGACGGCGTCGCGGTCGACGACGAGGTCGCGCACCGGGGAGACGTCCCCGCGGGCGGCGGCGGACAGGCCGCGGAAGAAGCGGGTGTGGTCGGGGTGCTGCTCGCCCAGCAGCCGCAGGAGGTCCTCGACGAGCTCGCCGTGCTCGTCGGTGAGCCCGGTCTTGGCGTGCAGGCCCGTCGACCGGTGCCGCAGGAAGGTCGCGCCGAAGCCGGAGACGGCGTCGGTGGCGAGCGCGATCGCCGTGTCGGTGTCGTCGTCGATCAGCGTCAGCAGTGACTCGGCGAGCCGGGCCAGGTTCCACTGCACGATCTGCGGCTGGTTGCCGAACGCGTAGCGGCCGCCGTGGTCGATCGAGCTGTAGACCGTCGCCGGGTCGTAGGCGTCGAGGAAGGCGCAGGGGCCGTAGTCGATGGTCTCGCCGGAGATCGTCGTGTTGTCGGTGTTCATGACGCCGTGCACGAAGCCGACGTCCATCCACCGCGCGACGAGCGACGCCTGTGCCTCGACGACGGCCTCGAGCAGCGCGAGCGCCGGGCGCTCTGCGTGGGCGGCGTCCGGGTGGTGCCGGGCGATCGCGTGGTCGGTGAGGCGGCGCAGCAGGTCGGCGTCGCGGGTGGCCGCCGCGTACTGGAACGTGCCGACCCGCAGGTGGCTCGCCGCGGTGCGGGCGAGCACGGCGCCGGGCTGGCGGCGGCCGTCGCGCACGACGGCCTCGCCGGTGGTGGTCACCGCGAGCGAGCGCGTCGTCGGGATGCCGAGCGCGTGCATCGCCTCGCTGATGACGTACTCGCGCAGCATCGGGCCCAGCGGCGCCTTGCCGTCGCCGCCGCGGGCGAACGGCGTGCGCCCGGACCCCTTGAGGTGCAGGTCGTGACGGTGGCCGGCCGGGTCGGTGAGCTCGCCCAGCAGCAGCGCGCGGCCGTCGCCGAGGCGTGGGGAGTAGTTGCCGAACTGGTGCCCGGCGTAGGCCTGCGCCACCGGCGTCGCGCCGGCGGGGACGGCCGCACCCGCGAGGATCGCGACGCCCTCCGGCGAGCGCAGGGCCTCGGCGTCGAGGCCGAGCTCGGCGGCGAGCCCGGCGTTCAGCTCGACCAGCTCCGGCGACGGCGCGGGGTCCGCCTGCCAGGGCCGGTACAACCCTCCGAGGTCGCGGGCGAACCAGTCGTCGAGGGTGACGGGCGACGCGGCGACGGTCATGGATCCGAGGTTAACCACGGCGTGTCCGCCGCATGCCGGACGAGCGTCGTGATCCGGACCAGCGAGGGCGTCGTCGGCGTCGACCCGAAGCCGAACCGCACGGGCGGCGACACGGGGGCGAGCGCGCCCTGGTCGGCGCCCTCGAAGCGGACCCGGGCGTCGGCCACGCGGTGCAGGTCGCGGGCCCCGTAGTACTCGCGGCGCCCGCCGCCGGCCGAGCCGACCGTCCGCACCCCGGGCAGGACGCGGCGCGCCACGACGTCGACGGCGGTGATCCAGGCCGGTGCGGTCGCCAGCCGGCCCGGCACGGCGCGCAGCAACCACCCCAGCGGCGGGCGCCCGCCGACCGTGAGCGCGAGGTCGAGCTCGGCGGTGGCGACGCGGTGCTCGCCGATGCCGACGGTGTGCCTCACCGGGCCCAGGCGGACCTCGTCGAAGGTGTAGGTGGCGGCCACGAAGTCGCGGACCCGCTCGTCGGGCGCGAGCAGGATCCGGTGGCCGTCGGGTCGCTCGACCATGACGTCGGTGAACGCCCCGAACGGCGAGACGGGCCAGTGCCCGACCACCGCGCGCAGCCCGGCGGCCGTGCCGACCCCGGCGATCCAGCCCGCGAACCGGTCCGTGTGCATCCGGGAGGCGTACCCGAAGATGCCGGTGTGGGTGGACGGGTGGAGGGCAAGGTCGCGCTGATCACCGGCGCGGCGCGGGGACTGGGCCGGGCCGGCGCGCTGCTGCTGGCGCGGGAGGGCGCGGACGTCGTCGCCGTCGACGTCTGCGGCCCGCTGCCCGGGGTGGACTACGCGCCGGCGACGCCCGACGACCTCGCCGAGACGGTGGCCGGCGTCGAGCGGGCGGGACGGCGGGCGGTGCCGGTGCAGGTGGACGTGCGCGACGCCGGGGCGCTGCGCACGGCGGTCGGCGAGGCCGTCGGGTGGCTGGGCCGCCTGGACGTCGTGGTGGCGAACGCCGGCATCTGCATCCCGCGCGCCTGGGACCGCGTCACGCCGGAGATCTTCCGCGACACCCTCGACGTCAACGTCACCGGCGTGTGGAACACGATCATGGCCGGCGCCCCGTACCTCGTCGCCGCGGGCGGGGGATCGGTGATCGTCATCAGTTCGGCGGCCGGGCTGAAGGTGCAGCCGTACATGGTCCCCTACACGGCCAGCAAGTGGGCGGTGCGCGGCATGGCGAAGGCGTTCGCGGCCGAGCTCGCGCAGCACCACGTGCGCGTCAACTCCGTGCACCCCACGGGCATGGCGACGGGCATGGGCAGCGAGGCCATGCAGGCCGCGCTGGGCGAGGCGATGGCGGCCGACCCGCGACCGCGGCACATGTTCACCAACATGCTGCCCGTGGACTGGACCGCCCCCGAGGACGTCGCGCAGACGGTGCTGTTCCTGGCCTCGGACGAGTCGCGGTTCATCACCGCGCACGAGGTCGCCCCCGACGCCGGCGTCACGGAATATTGATCCGTTCGGTGGCCCACCGCTCCAGCACGCTGAACGCGGCCTGGTGGCCGAGCGACCCGTCGGGCCCGACGTCGAAGGCGTGGTCGGCGAACGGGACGGTCACCCGCACGGCCTCGACCCCCGACCCGTTCGCGGTCTCGACGAAGCGGGCGGTGCCGCCGGGCGGCACGAGCCGGTCGCGCGCCGGCACGATCGCGAGCACGGGCGGGCCCCCGGGGGCGAGGGCGCTCGCCCCGGCGACGGCCCGGTAGCGGTCGGGCACCTGGTCGGGCGTCCCGCCGGTGTAGGTCAGGGCGGGCCGCTGCCCGCCGCGCCCGTTGGTCCACGTGTCGGCGAGGTCGACGGCCGGGTAGAGGGTCGCGATCGCCCGCGGCACGGGCACGCCGAGCGGTGACGCGCACGCCGACGGCTGGGTGCCCGACGCCGCCCGCTCGCCGACGGTGACCGCGAGCTGTCCGCCGGCCGAGTCGCCGGCCAGCACGATCCGGCGCGGGTCGCCGCCGTCCGCCGCGGCGCGCTCGGCCACCCGCGAGAGCGCGCACGCCACCTGCGGCGCGGCCACGTCCCACGTCGGGCGTCCGGGTGTGGCGAGGGTGTACTCGACGGACACCGCGAGCCAGCCGGCGTCGGCGAACCGGCGCAGGTCGGCGGCGCGGTCGAGCTCGGAGCCGGTGGTCCAGCCGCCGCCGTGCACCCAGACGAGCACCGGGGCCGGCCCGGTCGCGCCGCGCGGGCGGGTGACGGCGAGGTGCAGCAGCGCGCCGTCGGGGCCGGCGCCGTAGACCGGGCGCTCGTCGGGCCCGGCGCCCGCGGGCGGGCCGGACAGCGCCAGCGCGCGCCCCACGTCGACGCTCCCGCCATTCGCCAGCGTCGCGGTCAGCACGGCGCCGACGGCGCCCAGCAGCACGAGCGTGGCGACCGTCGTCACCGCCGCCACGGCCGTCGTCACCCGCCGGACCGTCGCGGGCGCCCACCGCAGCACGCGCAGCAGCACCCACGCCTCGACGCAGGCGACCACCCCGACGAGCGCCAGGAGCGGCCCGTAGACCACGACGACGATCGGGGACGCCCCGGCCCCGAGGAGCTCCGTGGCCGGTGCCACGGCCGTCACCGCGGCGACCACCAGCCCCAGCGCGACGAGGCCGAGCAGCACGAGCGCGGCCACGCGCAGCGCCGTGCGCCACCGCGAGGCCTGGTCCGCCGGCCGCCGGTCCCGCGCGGCCGGCCGGCGTGGTCCTCCCGCGCGGTGGCTGCGCACCCCCTGCGTCGTCACGACGACGAGGGAACCACGGCGACCCGGCGCCCGTCGGTCCCGGACGGGTGGAACGAGGGGTGCGACCGGGCGCGCCGGGGTGGAAGATGCACGCCCGTGGCCAGCACCGTCGCCGATCAGTTGATCGAGGTCCTCGTCCAGGCGGGCGTCCGTCGCATCTACGGGCTCGTGGGGGACAGCCTCAACCCGATCGTGGACGCGGTGCGCCGCTCCGGCGGGGCGGCCGCGGGCGGGATCGACTGGATCCACGTGCACAACGAGGAGGCCGGCGCGCTCGCGGCGGCCGCCGAGGCGCAGCTGACCGGGACGCTCGCCGTCTGCGCCGGCAGCTGCGGGCCCGGGAACACGCACCTGATCCAGGGGCTGTACGACGCGCACCGCTCCGGCGCGCCGGTGCTGGCGATCGCGTCGCACATCCCGTCGACCCAGATCGGCACGCAGTACTTCCAGGAGACCCACCCCGAGCGCCTGTTCGTCGAGTGCTCGTCGTGGTGCGAGCTCATCTCGCGGCCCGAGCAGATGCCCCGCCTGCAGCGCATCGCGATGCAGACCGCGCTCGCCGACCGGGGGGTGTCGGTGCTGGTCCTGCCCGGCGACGTCACGGCGCTGCCCGCCGCGCACGACACCGGCCGGGGCGACCTCGTGGCGCCGTCCTCGGTGGTGACGCCCGCGCCCGACCGCGTCGAGGCGCTGGCCGAGCACATCAACCGCGCCGGGACCGTGACGCTGTTCGTCGGGGCCGGCGTGCGGGAGGCCCGTGACGAGGTGCTCGCGCTGGCGGAGCGGGTGGCGGCGCCGGTGGGCCACTCGCTGGGCGGCAAGGAGTGGATGCAGTACGACAACCCGTACGACGTGGGGATGAGCGGGCTGCTCGGCTACGGCGCCTGCTTCGAGGCGAGCCACGAGGCCGACCTGCTGGTGCTGCTCGGCACCGACTTCCCCTACGACGGCTTCCTGCCGCAGGCGCACACCGTGCAGGTCGACCGCGACGCCCGGCACCTCGGGCGCCGCACGGTGCTCGACCTCGGCGTCGAGGGCGACGTCGGCGTGACCCTGCGGACCCTGCTGCCGCTGGTCACCGAGAAGACCGACCGCACGTTCCTCGACCGCATGCTGCGCCACCACGCCGACGCGCTCGAGCACGTGGTCGAGGCCTACACGCAGCGGGTGGAGGACCACCGCCCGGTGCACCCGGAGTACGTCGCGTCCGTGCTCGACGACGAGCTCGCCGACGACGCCGTCGTCACCGTCGACACCGGGATGTGCAACGTCTGGGCCGCCCGCTACATCACCCCGACCGGCCGGCGGCGGATCGTCGGGTCGTTCCGGCACGGCACGATGGCCTGCGCGCTGCCCCACGCGATCGGGGCGGCGGTCTCGCAGCCGGGCCGCCAGGTCGTGTCGATGTCCGGCGACGGCGGGCTGACGATGCTGATGGGGGAGCTGCTCACGGCCGCCGAGCACGACCTCGACCTCACCGTCGTCGCCTTCAACAACGGGTCACTGGGCATGATCCGCCTCGAGATGATGGTGGCGGGCTTCCCGTCGTTCCAGACCGACCACGGGCCCGCCGACCTCGGCGCGATCGCCGCCGCGGCCGGGCTGCACGCCGCGACGGTCGAGGACCCGGCGGACCTGCGCGGGGCCCTGCGCGCGGCGCTCGACCACCGCGGTCCCTCGCTGGTCGACGTGCGCACCGACCCGAACGCGCTGTCGATCCCGCCGCACATCGCCGCCGAGCAGGTGCGCGGCTTCATGCTCGCGGGCATGCGGACCGTGCTCTCCGGCGGCGTCGGCAAGATGGTCGACCTCGCCCGGTCCAACCTGCGCTCGATCCCGCGCCACCCGCTGCGGTAGTCAGCGGGCCTGCGGGACCGCCCGCGCGTCCTCCTCGCCGGGCCGCCCGGCGCCGCGGCCGCTGCGCGAGCGCGGCGCGTGGACGTGGGTCACGCGGTGGCGCCCGCGCAGGCGCACGACGTCGACCTCGCACCAGTGGGCGTCCTCGTCGCCGCCCGCCCGGGTGATCGCGGCGTCCGAGGCCGCCACGCGGCCGGGCAGGCCCTTGGCGAGGTCGCAGAGCCGGGCGGCCTCGTTCACCGGGTCGCCGATGACCGTGTACTCGTAGCGGCGGGCGTCGCCGATGTTGCCGGCCACGGCCGGCCCCGCGGAGACGGCGATGCCCGCGGTGACGGGCGGGTCGAGGAGGTCGAGGCGCACGGCCAGCGCCCGCGCGGCCGCCAGGGCGGCGGCCGCGGCGTCGTCCATCGCGCTCGGGGCCCCGAACACCGCCAGCGCCGCATCGCCCTCGAACTTGTTGATCCAGCCCTGGTGCCCCTCGACGACGTCGACCACCTCGGCGAAGAACGCGTTGAGGACGCCGACGACCTCCTGCGGGGGCCGGTCGAACGCCATCGCGGTGGATCCGACGAGGTCGACGAACAGCACGGCGACGTCGCGCAGCTCGCCGCCCAGGTCGACGTCGCCGGCGAGGGCGGCCTGCGCGACCTCCCGGCCGACGTGGCGGCCGAACAGCTCGCGGATCTCGTCGCGCTCGCGCAGGCCGCCGGCCATCTCGTTGAAGCCGGCCTGGAGCATGCCGAGCTCGGTGGTGTCGGAGACGGCGACGCGGGTGTCGAGCTCCCCCTCCTGAACGCGGCGCAGGGCGCGGCGGACGTCCATGACGGGCGCGGCGAGCGCCGTCGAGGTCAGCGCCGTGAGCAGGAAGCCGACGGCCAGCGCGATCGCGGCCAGCACGAGGACGACGACGCCCAGGCGCGTCACCGTGTAGTAGTCGCGGAACAGCAACGACGCGGCCGCCGCGAGCGCGATGCCGAGCACCGGCACGCCCGTGCCCAGCACCCACGCGGAGAGGGAGCGGGCGGCCACGCCGGGCAGGAACCCGAGGCGCTCGGGCGGGTCCTCGGCCAGGACGCGGGCCACCTCGGGGCGCAGGGCCAGCTCGCTGAGCCGGTAGCCGACCGCCACGGTCGCGATGCCGCCGAGCGCGACGACGCAGCCCACCGTCAGCGCGACCGTCGCCGACGACAGCGCGTTGAGCGCGGTGAACACCACCACCGCCAGCAGCCACGGCACCGCCTGGACGACGGTGACCCGCACCGCCGCGGACAGGACCGCCCGCCGGGCGATCCCGCGGTGGCGCCGCCAGGCCTCCTCGCCGGCGTCGTCGGCGGGCGGCGGGGGCACGCGGATCCACGCCCAGCCCCACGCGAGCCCGACGATCCCGGCGAGGAGGAGGTAGATCCCGAACGCCCAGAGGTTGCGGCGCAGGGCGTCGTCGATGTCGGGCACGAGCGACTGCGTGGGCAGCAGCCACCCGGCCAGACCGAGCACGATCGCCGCCCCGACGATGTTGGACACCACGACCTGGGCGCCGACCAGCGCCTTCGTCGACGGGCGGAAGTCCTGGTGCACACCGTGCGCACCGTGCCGTCCCGGGTCCTCGGTCACGGGATCCGAGCCTACCGAGGCGGTACCGGTAGTACCGCCTATCCGGCGGACATCACTCGCCGGCGACGGCCGCCCGGCCGGCCTCGAGGCGGGCGACCGGGATGCGGAACGGCGAGCAGGACACGTAGTCCAGGCCGGCGCGGTGGAAGAAGTGCACCGAGTCCGGGTCGCCGCCGTGCTCGCCGCAGATGCCGAGCTTGAGGTCGTGGCGCACCTCGCGGCCCCGCCACGACGCGATCTCGACGAGCTCGCCGACGCCCTCGGTGTCGAGCGACTCGAACGGCGAGACGCCGAAGATGCCGGTCTCGAGGTACTCGGAGAAGAACGAGCTCTCGACGTCGTCGCGGGAGAAGCCCCACGTCGTCTGCGTGAGGTCGTTCGTGCCGAACGAGAAGAACTCCGCGGTCTCGGCGATCTGGGCCGCGACGAGCGCGGCGCGCGGCAGCTCGATCATCGTGCCGATCTGGTGCTCGACCGGCTCGCCGTTCACCAGCGACTCCGGCTCGGCCACGACCTCGGCGATCTCCGCCGCCACCGCCTGCAGCTCCTGCACCGTGCCGACCAGCGGCACCATGATCTCGGGCAGGACGGTGATGCCCTCGGCGGCCAGCGCCGCCGCCGCCCGCGTGATCGCCCGGACCTGCATCGCGTACAGGCCGGGCACCGCGATCCCGAGGCGCACGCCGCGCAGGCCGAGCATCGGGTTCTGCTCGTGGAGGCGGCGCACCGAGGCGAGCAGTTCCTCCTTCTCCTCGGTCAGCTCGCCGCGCTCGCGGGCGACCGCGACCTCGACCGACAGCTCGGTGAGGTCGGGCAGGAACTCGTGCAGCGGCGGGTCGAGCAGCCGGATGGTCACCGGCAGGCCCTCCATCGCCCGGTAGATCGCGGTGAAGTCCTCGATCTGCAGCGGCAGCAGCGCCGCCAGTGCCTTCTCGCGCTCGTCCCGGGTCTCGGCGAGCACGAGCGTCTCCACGAGCTCGCGGCGCTCGCCCAGGAACATGTGCTCGGTGCGGCAGAGCCCCACGCCCTCGGCGCCGAACGTCCGCGCGGTCGCGCAGTCCTCGCCGGTGTCGGCGTTGACGCGCACCTTCAGCCGCCGGCCGCCGTCGGCGTGGCGCATGATCCGGTCCACCGCGGCGACCAGGTCGTCGTTCTCCGCGAGCCCCGTCGAGCCCTCGAAGTAGGACATCACCGGGCTGGCCACCACCGGCACCTCGCCGAGGTAGACCTCGCCGTTGGTGCCGTCGATCGAGAGGGTGTCGCCCTCGACGACCTCGCGCCCGTCCGGCAGCGTGATCTTCTTGCCGCGGACGTCGACCTCGAGCTCCTCGGCGCCGCAGACCGCGGTCTTGCCCATCCCGCGGGCCACGACCGCCGCGTGCGAGGTGCGCCCGCCGCGGCTGGTGAGCACGCCCTGCGCGGCGATCATGCCGTCGAGGTCGTCGGGGGTGGTCTCGCGGCGGACCAGGATGACCTTCTCGCCGGCCTTCGCCCGCCGTACCGCGGTCGGGGAGTCGAACACCGCCACGCCGCCGGCGGCGCCGGGGGAGGCGTTCATGCCGGTGGTCAGCAGCTCCTTGTCGGCATCGCGGTCGAAGCGGGGGAACATCAGCTGCGCGAGCTGGGCGCCGGTGACGCGCTGCAGCGCCTCGTCCATGTCGATGAGGCCCTCGTCGACGAGCTGGCAGGCGACGACGAACGCCGCGGCCGCGGTGCGCTTGCCGACGCGGGTCTGCAGCATCCACAGCTTGCCGCGCTCGATGGTGAACTCGATGTCGCACAGGTCGCGGTAGTGGTTCTCGAGCGTCGACATGATCTCGAGCAGCTGGTCGTAGGAGGCCTTGTCGATCCGCTCGAGCTCGGTGAGCGGCAGCGTGTTGCGGATGCC
This sequence comes from Actinomycetospora chlora, assembly GCF_039542135.1. NCBI lineage: Bacteria > Bacillati > Actinomycetota > Actinomycetes > Pseudonocardiales > Pseudonocardiaceae > Actinomycetospora > Actinomycetospora chlora. Next base: position 174,726 of record NZ_BAABHO010000003.1, on the reverse strand, counting down.
GGCGACGACGTCCTCGCCCTGCGCGTTCTGCAGGTAGTCGCCGTAGATGCCCTGCTCGCCCGAGGCGGGGTCGCGCGTGAACGCCACGCCGGTGCCCGAGTCCATGCCGAGGTTGCCGAACACCATCGAGCAGACGCTCACCGCGGTGCCGAGGTCGGCGGGGATGCGCTCCTGGCGGCGGTAGACGTTCGCGCGGGGGGAGTTCCACGACTCGAACACCGCGCGGATCGCGAGGTCCATCTGCTCGCGCGGGTCCTGGGGGAACTCCCGGCCCGCGTGCTCGCGCACCACGCCCTTGAACGTCTCCACCAGGGCGGCGAGGTCGTCGGCGTCGAGGTCGAGGTCGTTCGTGGTGTCCTTGGCCTTCTTGGCGGCGTCGAGCGCGTCGCCGAAGTGCTCGGACTCGATCCCGAGGACGGTCGCGCCGAACATCTGCACCAGGCGGCGGTAGGAGTCCCAGGCGAAGCGGTCGTCGCCGGCCTGCTCGGCCAGCCCGCGCACCGAGGAGTCGTTGAGGCCCACGTTGAGGACGGTCTCCATCATCCCGGGCATCGAGAACTTGGCCCCGGACCGCACGGAGACCAGGAGCGGGTCGTCGGCCTGGCCGAGCTGCTTGCCCATCGTCTTCTCGAGGGCGACCAGGTGCTCGGTCACCTCGTCGGCGAGGCCGGCGGGCTCGTGGCCGTCCGCGAGGTAGGCCCGGCAGGCCTCGGTGGTGATGGTGAACCCGGGCGGTACCGGCAGCCCCAGGTTCGTCATCTCGGCGAGGTTGGCGCCCTTGCCCCCGAGCAGGTCCTTCTGGTCCTTGTCGCCCTCGCTGAACGAGTACACGAGCTTGGTCATGCGGGCCCCTCCGTCACCACTGCCGGCACCGACCCGGCCAGCCTGGCCGAGGGGCAGCCCGTCGGCCAGTCCTCGCCCGGGCCCGTGACCGTGACGCTCGGCGCGCAGATGCTGCGCGCCCGGGCCCATTCTTGATTCATTCCAGTTTGGGGGCCAGACTGCGGGGCGAGTGCCACCGCGAGAACCGTGACACCGAACACCCACCGACACCCGGAGGACCACCTCGTGTCCGAGAGCCACGTGACCCGCGAGACGGAGATGAACACCGACCAGGCCGGCGGCTGCCCGGTCCACGGCGGGCGTCTCGCGCACCCGACCGAGGGCGGCGGCAACGTCGACTGGTGGCCGAACCAGCTGAACCTGCGCGTGCTGCGCAGCCACACCGCCGCGTCGAACCCCATGGGCGAGGACTTCGACTACGCCGAGGCGTTCAAGACCGTCGACCTCGACGAGCTCGCGCGCGACGTCGACGAGGTCCTGACCACCTCGCAGGACTGGTGGCCGGCCGACTTCGGCCACTACGGCGGCTTCATGATCCGCATGGCGTGGCACTCGGCCGGCACCTACCGCCTGGCCGACGGCCGCGGCGGCGCCGGCATGGGGATGCAGCGCTTCGCGCCGCTCAACAGCTGGCCGGACAACGGCAACCTCGACAAGGCCCGCCGCCTGCTCTGGCCGGTCAAGCAGAAGTGGGGCAAGAAGGTCTCCTGGGCCGACCTGATGATCTTCACGGGCAACCGCGCCCTGGAGACCATGGGCTTCACCACCTTCGGCTTCGCCGGCGGGCGTCCCGACGTCTGGGAGCCCGACAACGAGACCTACTGGGGCCCGGAGCGCGAGTGGCTCGGCGGCGACGCCCGCTACACCGGCGACCGCCAGCTCGAGCAGCCGCTCGGTGCCTCGCAGATGGGCCTCATCTACGTCAACCCGGAGGGCCCGGACGGCAACCCGGACCCGCTGGCCGCGGCGCGCGACATCCGCGAGACCTTCGGCCGGATGGCGATGAACGACGAGGAGACCGTCGCCCTCATCGCCGGCGGCCACACGTTCGGCAAGACCCACGGCGCGGCCGACCCCGACCAGTTCGTCGGCGCCGAGCCCGAGGGCGCGGACATCACCGAGCAGGGCCTGGGCTGGCACCAGGGCTTCGGCAAGGGCAAGGGTCGCGACACGATCACGTCGGGCCTGGAGGTCACCTGGACCTCGACGCCGGCGCAGTGGAGCAACGCCTACTTCGACAACCTCTTCGGCTACGAGTGGGAGCTGCACAAGTCGCCGGCCGGCGCGTGGCAGTACCGCCCGGTGAACGGCGGCGGCGCGAACACCGTGCCGGACCCGGAGACCGGCGAGCTCACCCGCCAGCCCACGATGCTGGTCACCGACGTCTCGCTGAAGGTCGACCCGGTCTACAAGGAGATCTCGCAGCGGTTCCACCAGAACCCCGAGCAGTTCGCCGAGGCGTTCGCCCGGGCCTGGTTCAAGCTGACCCACCGCGACATGGGCCCGATCCAGCGCTACCTCGGCCCGTGGGTGCCGCAGGAGACGCTGATCTGGCAGGACCCGGTGCCCGCCCACGAGGGCGCGGTGATCGGCTCCGCCGAGATCGCCGACCTCAAGAAGCAGGTCCTCGACGCGGGCCTGACCGTCTCCCAGCTCGTCAAGGCGGCCTGGGCGTCGGCGTCGACGTTCCGCATCGGCGACAAGCGCGGCGGCGCCAACGGCGCGCGCGTGCGTCTCGACCCGCAGATCGACTGGGAGGTCAACGACCCGCAGGAGCTGCGCCGCACGCTCTCCGCGCTCGAGGACGTCCAGAAGTCGTTCAACGCGTCGGGCACGCAGGTCTCGCTGGCCGACCTCATCGTGCTCGGCGGCGTCGCCGCGGTGGAGAAGGCGGCTCGCGACGCCGGCTTCGACGTCACCGTGCCGTTCACCCCGGGCCGCACGGACGCCTCGCTCGAGTGGACCGACGTCGACTCGTTCAGCCACCTCGAGCCCACCGCCGACGGCTTCCGCAACTACCTCGGCAAGGGCCACTCGCTGCCCGCCGAGTACCTGCTGGTCGACCGGGCGAACCTGCTCAACCTCACCGCGCCCGAGATGACCGTCCTCGTGGGCGGCCTGCGGGTGCTGGGGGCGAACACCGGGGGTTCGACCCACGGCGTCCTCACCGAGCGCCCCGGGCAGCTGACGAACGACTTCTTCGTCAACCTGCTCGACATGAACACCCAGTGGGCGAAGATGGCCGAGGAGGACGGCGTCTACGAGGCCCGCGGCGCCGACGGTGAGATCCACTGGACCGGCACCCGCAACGACCTCGTGTTCGGCTCGAACTCCGAGCTGCGCGCGGTCGCGGAGGTCTACGCCAGCGCCGACGCGGCGCAGAAGTTCGTCGAGGACTTCGCGAAGGCGTGGGACAAGGTCATGATGCTGGACCGCTACGACCTGAACTGACGCACGACACCAGAACGCCCCGGCCGTCGCGGCCGGGGCGTTCTGCTGTCCCGGGCCTACTCCTGCGTGGGCAGCCAGGCGCCGTGCAGGCCCAGCGGCACGCGGGCCGGCATCCGCACCCGCGCGACCGGGCCCGAGCCCGGGTCGGCGGCCGGGATGACGACGAACCAGCTCGTGCGGTCGGTGCGGTCGGTCGCGAACGTCACCCACCAGCCCTGCGCGGAGTCGTCGACGCCGGGCTTCGGCACGAAGCAGGGCTCGCCGACCGACAGGTCGCCGGCCTCCCACGTGACGGCCGTCCCGGTGGCCGGTTCGAGGAAGAGCACGGCGTCGAACTCGCCGGTGGTGAGGTCGACGCGGCCGGTCTTCGCGCCGAGCGCGACGACGTCGTGCCGGCGGCCGAGGCGCCGGTCGTCGACGCGGGGGAACTCCATCCCCTGCGGCTCCGTGAGCATCCGTCGCGTGATCGTGCCGCGCGCCGGGTCGATCTCGGCCCGCGCGATGCCGCCGACCAGCGGGGTGTCCCTCGGGGACAGCCCGGCCGGCCGGGACCACTGGACGTAGTCCAGGACGACGCCCCCGTCGGCGCTCTCGTCCACGTCGTAGGCGTTCGCGCTGTGCCACGTCCAGAACACGTCGGAGTGCGCCCAGCGGACCGGGCCGCCGTCGCGCGGGATGAGCGCGACGCGCGTGCCGTCGTCGGGCCGCCACGACAGCAGCGAGCCACCCCGCATGACCGCGGCCACGTCGAAGTACAGCGGCCCGAGCACGAGCACGACGTAGCGCGCGGTGATGGCCATGTCGTGGATCATCACGGGCTCGTCGACGGTCGGGACGGCCGTCGGCGCCCGGCGCGTGCCGCCGTCGGGACCGAGGACCGACCACGTCAGGTAGGGCGGCTCGAGCCCGTAGCAGAAAACGATCATCTCGCCGGTGCGCGGGTCGACCTTCGGATGGGCACAGATCCCCGCGGGGATCGAGCCGCCGAACGTCTCCTTGCCGAGGGTCGCGAGCTCCGGGGACAGCGCGTACGGCGGGTTCGACTCGGCGAGGGCCAGGAGCTTCCCGCCGTGGCGGACGACGTTGATGTCGGGCAGGTCCTTGGTCAGCCCGGCCAGCGAGGGGCCGACCTCGTCGGCCCCCGGCGTGTAGCCCGTCATCAGCCCGCCCCAGAGGGCGCGGCCGGCCGCGATCTCGGCGTCGAGCATCGGGGTGTGCACGAAGCGGTTGCTGTACCGCGCGCGTCCCTCCGAGACGACCAGGCCGTGCACCATGCCGTCGCCCTCGAGGGGGTAGACGTAGGAGCCGAGCGGGGTGAAGCGCGGGTTCGGGCCGTTGCGCAGGTACGTCCCGTCCATGTCGGGCGGGAGCTCGCCGATCACCTCGAGGTCGCCCGCGTCGATCTCGTCGATGACCGGCTCGAAGAGCCCGGAGAGGTGCGGGTCGTGGACGGCGTCGACCGGGGGCGGGCCGGAGGGCACGGTGGTGGTCACGGTGCTCCTCCCGTCAGGCCGACTGGGCCGGGGCCTCGTGGGCGCCGTGGGTGCCGTGGGTGCCGTGCTCGGCCTGGACGCGCGCCCGGACGTGCGCCGGGTACCAGCTGGTGATCTTCACGGCGACGACGATCGCGACGATCGGGATCACCCAGTTGAACACGTCCGGGCTCGCGCCCCAGTAGCCGACGGCCACGTCGCACAGCGCGTTGATGACGAACACGACGCCCCAGAGGCCGGTGAGCACGCGGTTGATCTGCTTGAACGTCGGCGTGCCCCAGACCTCCCGCGGGGCCTCCTTCTTCGCGTAGAACTCGGTGAACGGCCGGCCGACGGCCAGCGAGCCGAGCGCGACCACGGCGATGACGACGCTGGAAAGCAGCTGCGCGCGGTCCTCGATGGGCTGCAGGGCGGCGCGGTCGAGCGTGACGCTCAGGACCAGCAGGACGGCGAAGAACACCAGGGCGGCGGCGTCGAGGATGCTGATCGAGCGGCTGCGGCGCCAGTCCGGCACCGCGAGCACCAGCGAGCACACGAGCGCCGCGAGCGCCGCCCACTCCCAGGTGCTCGGTCCCGCGACGACCGAGAACACGATCCAGGGCACGAAGCCCAGGAAGATGGACGCTTTCTGCACGACGCCTCCAGCCGCTGGTGATGACTCTGCGTCAGCATGAGCGGCCGAGGGTGGAAGATTCAAGGGGAGAGACGCGGATCTGACTCGCCCAGGGTAACGATCTAGGACGACCGACTGGGCCGACCGAGTGTCAGTGGGTCGGGCCCGTGGCGCGGGACGACACCGCGGTGGCCGTCCGCAGGGGGACGCCCCCGACCGCGCGCGGGAGTGGCACGGCGCCGGGCGCGGCCCCGACGAGCACCAGGCCGTCGACCGCGGGGTGCTGGGCGTAGTGCGCGAGGCGGCGGGACAGTGCCTCGTCCACCCCCTCGAGGGCGGCCACGATGCCGATGGAGGCCTCCACCCGGGGGAACGGCTCGGCGACCAGCAGCGGGAGGCGCTCACCGCCGCCGAGGGCGTAGTCCCGCACGGTCACGAGACCGGCCCCGGCGAGGAGCAGCGCGATGACGCTGATCACCGAGGCCGGATCCAGGTGGGGGAACGAGGCGCCCTCGATGAGCTCGACCACGCGCTGGGCCAGCAGGTCCGCGTACACGATCCGCCTCCTCCCGCACGGTGCACGCCCCATGATTCCCTGCCGCGGCCCGTGGGGCGAGCCCTTGCGCCGGCGGGTTGCCGCGACCGTCCCCGCGACCCCGCGCGGAGCCGGGGAGACGGTGGCCGCCCGGTTACCGACGCGGTCCGCCCCGACGCCGCGGCGGAGGATCGGCGAGCGGGCGGGAACGGTTCTCCGGAACCGCTGCGCCGACCACGCGGCGTGGTTTCCGTGGCCGTTCCGCGCGCGATCCCGATCGGGACCCGAACGGCGTCAGCAGGAATGCGTACACGCGCGCAGAATCGCGACCTCCCGCGTCGGTGGAATTGCCGACGCGGGCGCGAGCCCCTGGGCCGGGCGGGTGGGACGCATTGTGCGTCGCGAATCGTCCTCCGCACACTCGCCCGACCGGCACCCGACGGAAGGGGGAGGTCGCGATGCTGGATCTCGGCAAGGGGCGGGGCGGCGCGCCGCGGGGGGTCGGCCGCGCCTGGATGCAGGAGGTCGAGGTCAGCGTCGCGTCCCTGCGCGCCCGCCTGCGGTGTGCGCGCACGACGCGGGGCTCCGACGAGGCGCGGGCCGGCACGGTCGAGACCGTCGACGGGATGCTCGACGCCGCACTCCGGGCGGCGCGGGGTGAGGACCCTCCGCGCCGTCCGGTCCGCAGCTGGTGGCGCGGCACGGACATCGAGGCGGCCTTCGGCCACCTGCACCGGGCCGAGGCCGAGGCCGTCCGCCTCTACACCGACGACGAGGTCGACGCGGAGGTGCCGGCGGCCCTCTCGCGCGTCGAGCTCGCCCTGCACCGCGACGACCCGATCCGGCTCGCGGCGCGCAAGCTCGTGACCATGAAGAACGGGGCGGGTCGCCGGACCTGGCTGCGGCGGGTCGTCGAGGCCGGGCACGAGGCCTCGGACCGGCAGCACACCCGGGTGCGCAACCTGCGCAACGTCATCCTGGTGACGACGCTGCTCATCACCGTGCTGGACGTGGTGTTCGCCGGCATCGCGTTCCTGCGGCCCGCGCTCATCCCGCTCTGTTTCGGGGGACCGCCGTCGGCGCAGCCCCTCGCGTGCCCGACCGGTGACGGCCCGGCGCAGGTGCCCGGGGGCTGGGACCTCGTCGTGGTGGCGCTGCTCGGGCTCCTCGGCGGCTCGCTGTCCGCGGCGGTCTCGATCCGCACGATGCGGGGCACGGCCACGCCCTACGACATCCCGGTGTGCCTCGCGCTGCTGAAGGTGCCGACCGGGGCGCTCACCGCCGTGGGCGCCCTGATCGCGATCCGCGGACAGTTCGTGCCGGGGCTCTCGGCGCTCGACAGCCAGGAACAGATCCTCGCCTACGCCCTCGTGTTCGGCTACGCCCAACAACTGCTGACCGGGATGATCGACCGGCGTGCCCGCGACGTGCTCGACAACCTCGCGGGCCCCAAGGATCCGGAACAGAAACGGCCCGAGATCGAGCTGGTGCCGCGCACGGCGGCGCCACGCGACGCGCACTGACGCCGCGCGGGGAACGCCTGTCAGGGACGGCGCGCGGCAACGAGGTGCGCGGTCATCGCGGTGGTCCAGGGACCCGCGCCGAACCGGTCGGTCATCGCCGCCGCGACCCGGGCGACGGTCGCGTCGAGGTCCCCCCGGCGGGCGAGGTCGGCGCGCATGGGGGTGCCCGTGCAGATGCCGACGGCGATGTCCGCCGCGTCGTCGGCGGTGCCCTCGAGGGTGAGCGTGTCCACCTCGACGTCGGTGAAGCCGCCGGCGCGCAGGTCGTCGGCGACGCGCGCGGGGTCGGCGTAGCCGTGCGGCACCGTCGCGAGGAACGGCGGCACCTCGCCGGGGACGACGTCCTCGAGCGCGTCCACCACCGCCTGCCCGAAGCCGTGCGTCGGGAGCGTGCCCCACGCGCTGAACACGAAACGCCCGTCCGGGGCGAGGACGCGCGCGACCTCGGCGAAGCCGGCCGGCTTGTCCGGCAGGAACATCACGCCGAAGCCGCACGCGACGAGGTCGAACGCGCCGTCGGGGAACGGCAGGTCCGCCGCGTCGGCGACCCGCCAGATGGGTCCGGGCACCCGCGCGGACGCCAGCGCCACCATCGCCTCGTTGAGGTCGGTCGCGGTGATCTCCGTGTCGGGCAGGGCGGCCACCAGCTCCGCGGTGACGACACCGGTGCCCGCCGCGAGCTCGAGGATCCGGGTGGGCACGGACGTCGCCGCCCGCCGGGCCAGCTCGCGCGCGAACGGGCGGAACACCGGCTCCACCAGGCAGCGCTCGTAGACCTCCGGCATCGACCCGACCCACGTCACGTCCGCGTCCACGCCCACGGTTGTCCCAGGAGCGGTGCGGCGGGACAAGGGCCGGAGGGCCCGCGACGTCGGTGCCGCGCTACCGGGGCGCCGCCCACGGCGCCTCGTCGCGCGACACGACGTGGCTGCCGGCGCCGACGGCGAGGATCACCAGCAGCCCGAGCAGCAGGGCCGCCCCGGCGTCAACGCCCACCACGAGCAGGCCGCCGGCGACGACCCCGGCCACGAACGCCAGCAGCGCGAGCACGCGCCGCAGCACCAGCGGGTCGCGGCGCCCGCCGCCGTGCTCGGTGAGCAGCCCGATCGTCGTCAGCGTGAGCACGGCGGTGAGGAGGTCGGGCACCTTGAGGTGGCGGATCAGCGCGAGCTGGGCGCCCATCGAGGCGGCGAGCAGGGCCGTCACCGCCAGCCGCGGCGTCGTGCCCAGGGGGCCATCGACGAGCACGACCACGAGCGTCACGGGCACCGCGAGCGTCGTCTTGGTGATCGCGGTGTCGCGGACGGCCCGCCCGCGGTGTCCGGCGTGCCGGCAGACCCGCGCGCCGACGACCGCCCCGACCACGAACCCGGCGACGGCCATCGCCGGCGAGACGATCGAGCCCGCGCCGGCCAGCCCGAGCCCGAGGAAGACGATGTTGCCGGTGATCGCGGCGACGAAGACGTGGTCGAGCGCGAGGATGCTGGTCGCGTCGACGATCCCGGCGAGGAACGTGAACGCCAGGAGCATCGCGGGCAGCGGCCCGTCCCGGTCGTCGACGAGCGCGCCGCGCAGCGTCGTGCCGGCGCCGGTCACGGCTGCTCCGTCGCCGCGAGCCCGTCGCGCACCAGGCGCTGCGCGGCGTCGATGACGCCGTCGAGCGAGCCGCGCGCCGGGTCCCACCACTCCGCGGTCCAGTTGAGCGCGCCGAGCACGACCATCAGCGCGGTGCCGGGATCGAGGCCGGGGTCGAGGTCCCCCTCCGCGCGCACCTGCGCCACGAGCGCGCGCCACACGTCGACGTAGTCGCGCTGGGCCTGGCGGTGCCGCTCGCGCATGGCCTCCGGCAGCTGCGGCACCGTGCGCACGGCCGCCGCCGCGTGGTCGGAGTGCGTGAGCAGGGTGCGCAGGTGCGCGGCCACGGCGATCCCGAGCCGGTCGATCGCGCGCAGGTCCGGCGGTGCGGCGTCGAGCGCCTCGGACACCAGCGAGCGCGCCCGGTGCAGTCCGACGGCGACGGCCTCGTCGATGAGCTCGTCGCGGCTGGCGAAGTAGTAGTAGATCGCCGGCGCCTGCACCTGCGCGACCTCGGCGACGTCGGACAGCCGCGTGCCCGCGTAGCCCCGGCGCACCAGGACGTGCGCCGCGGCGTCCACCACGCGCCGGCGGGTCCGGGCCGACTTGGTGTCGCGCGCGGTCTCGGTCACGCGGGCGAGCCTAGGGTCGGGACGGCTCAGTACGAGGACGGCAGGCCCAGGCTGCGCTGGGCCACGAAGTTCAGCACCATCTCGCGGCTCACCGGTGCGGTCTTGAGCATGCGGGCGAGGAACCACAGGTCGGCGAGGCCGTACTCGAGGGCGAGGCCGTTGCCGCCGTGGGCCTGGATGGCCTGGTCGAGCGCGCGCAGCGAGGCGTCCGCGGCGGCGAACTTCGCGATGTTCGACGCCTCGGCCGCATCGGCGCCCGCGTCGAACAGCTCCGCGGCGCGCGCGGCCATCAGCCGGGCCTGCGCGACGCCGATGTAGGCCTCGGCGAGCGGGTGCGCGACGCCCTGGTGCGCGCCGATCGGCACGCCCTTCCACACCGTGCGCTGGGTCGCGTACGCCGTGGCCTTCGCCAGCGCGTAGAGCGCGATGCCGTTGCTGATGGACGCGGCGGTGATGCGCTCGGGGTTGAGGCCGGAGAATACCTGGCGCAGCCCGTTGCCGTCGTCGCCGATGAGCGCCTCGGGGCCGAGGGGGACGTCGTCGAACCACACCGTGAACTGGTGCTCGGGCTGCACGAGCGCGGCCTCGATGGGCTGCCACGTCAGGCCCGGCGCGTCGGTGGGGACGACGAACAGGCTCAGTGGCCGGCGGGCGCCGTCACCGGGACCCGCGCCGCTGCGCGCCACGACGAGGATCGCGTCGGCCTCGTCGACGCCCGAGGTCCAGTACTTGGTGCCGCTCAACCGCCAGCCCTCGCCGTCCGCACGGGCGGTCGTCGTGATCTCGTGGGAGTTCGACCCGGCGTCGGGCTCGGTGATCGCGAAGGCCATCTTCAGCGAGCCGTCGGCGATGCCGGGCAGCCAGCGCTGCTTCATCTCGGGCGAGCCGTGCCGGGCGAGGATCGTGCCGCAGATCGCCGGGGAGATGACGGTCATCAGCAGCGGGCAGCCGGCGGCCGACGCGGCCTCGACCACCACCGACAGGTCGCCGAGCGTCCCGCCGCCACCGCCGTACTCCTCGGGCAGGTGCACCCCGAGGAACCCGGCCGCGCCGAGCTCCTTCCACAGCGCGGTGGGCTCCTCGTGCGCGCGGGCCCGCTCGACGAAGTAGGCGTGCCCGTAGCGCGAGACGAGCGCCATGACGGCGTCGCGCAGCGCCGCCCGCTCGTCGGTCTCGGGGACGATCGAGGACTGGTTCACGCGGGCTCCCGGGGCTCGGTTTCTCATCCAGGATAAAAAATGGCAGGTGCGGTGTCTACGGCATCGACGACCCGCCGCCGACGGCCACGACCTGCCCGGTCACCTGTCGGGCCGCGCGCGACGACGAGAGCCAGACGACGGCGTCGGCGACGTCCTCGGGGGTGGTCAGCCGCCGCAGCGGGGTCTGGCGTCGCACGTACTCGACCTGGTCGTCGTCGAACACCGCGTCCCGGCCGCCCGCCCACAGGCTGGCCGCACCGACCGCGCCGTCGGGGGGCAGCACGAGCCCCGGGCACACGACGTTGGACCGGATCCCGCGCCGCCCCTGCTCGCGCGCCGTCGTGCGGGCCAGGGCGATGAGCCCCGCCTTCGTCGTGCCGTAGACCCCCTGGCGGATCGCGCCGAACGCGGCGTCGGAGGAGATGAACACGATCGACCCCGCCCCGGCGTCGCCCATCGGCCCGAGCACGGCCTGGGTGGCGTCGATCGCGGTGTAGAGGTTGGTCTCGATCGTGCGCTGCCACAGCGCGCGGTCGGTCTGCTCGGTGAGGAAGCCCGGGACGCTCCAGCCGGCGTTGTTGACGAGGACGTCGACCCCGCCCCACGCGTCCACCGCGGCCCCGGCGACCCGGGCGCCGGCGCCGTCGGTGGTCAGGTCGATCTCGACCACCTCGAGCGCCGCGGCGCCGAGGTCGAGCGCCTCCGCGCGCACCGCGGCGGCCTGGTCGGCGTCGCGGTCGGCGAGCACGATGCGCGCCCCCTCGCGGGCGAACCCGTGCACGATGCCTCGGCCGATGTTCGACGCCCCACCGGTGACGATGACGCGGGCCTGCGCGAGCGCGAGGTCCATGAGCACTCCCGTGTACGGTTAATCGTCGTTAGAAACCGGAGTGGAGGCTAGCGGTGGGCGAGCGGCTCGTGGGGTCCGGACCGGTGCTGCTCGACGTCGACGAGCGCGGTGTCGCGCGGCTGCGCCTCAACCGCCCGGAGGCCTCCAACGGGCTCGACGTCGACCTGCTGGCCGCGCTGCACGACGCGGTGATGACGTGCCACGCGCGCCCCGGCCTGCGGGTGCTGGTGCTCAGCGGTGAGGGCCGGCACTTCTGCGCCGGCGGCGACGTCAAGGTGTTCGCCAGCAAGGGCGCGGGCCTGCCCGACTACCTGCGCGAGGCGACGTCGCGGCTGCAGATGGTGGTGGCGGGGCTGCTCGCCCTGCCGGCGCCCGTGGTCGCGTCGGTGCACGGGTTCGCGGCCGGCGGCGGCGGGTTCGGGCTGGTGTGCGCGGCCGACCTCGTCGTGGCCGCGGAGTCGGCGCGCTTCCTCGGTGGGGCCACGCGCGTCGGCATGGCGCCCGACGCCGGCGCGACGGTGACGCTGCCGGCGCTCGTCGGGCTGCGCAAGGCGCTGGAGATCGCGCTGACCAACCCGGTGCTGACCGCGACCGAGGCGCTCGACGCCGGGCTGCTCACCGCCGTCGTGCCCGAAGGCGAGCTGGCCGCGCGCACCGAGGAGCTCGTCGCGACGCTCGTCGCGGGCGCGCCGCGCGCCCTCGCGGCGACCAAGTGGCTGATGTGGTCCGGGCTCGGGGCGCGCGTGGAGGCGCAGCTGCCCGAGGAGGCCCGCACGGTCTCCGAGCTCTCGGGCAGCGCCGACGCGCGCGAGGGGCTCGACGCCGTCATCGAGCGGCGGGCCCCGCACTTCACCGGCGACTAGCGACGCCGGGCGAGACCCCGCCGCACCACGTGCTGCGTCGTCGCCACGACGTCGGCCAGCGGCCCGCGCTCCGGGTTCCACCACTCCGGTGCGGTGTTCAGCGCGCCGAGCACGAGCATGCGCGCCGCGCGCGCGTCGACGTCGGCGGTCAGCTCGCCGGCGGCCACGGCGTCCTCCACCAGCCCGCGCCACACGTCGGCGTACTCGCGCTGGCCGACGAGCTGGCGCTCGCGGATGTCGGCGGGCAGCTGGGCGGCGTTGCGGATGGCGGCCAGCGCGAAGTCCGAGCGGTCCAGCACGACCTCGAGGTGCGCGGCGATCGCCCGGTCGATCCGCTCCAGCGCGCCCGCCCCGGCGGGCAGCGCCTCGAGCGAGGCGACGACGTGCGCGTGCGTCGCCCGCTGCCCGACCGTGACGACCTCGGCGAGCAGCTCCTCGCGCGAGGACCAGTAGTAGTAGACGGCCGGCGCCTGCACGGCCGCGACCTCGGCGACGTCGACCAGCCGCGTGCCCGCCCAGCCCTTGCGGCTGAGGATCTGCGCGGCCGCGGCGAGGATGCGCTCGCGGGTGCGGGCGGACTTGCGCACGGGCGCGATCCTAGGGCTGGTCGAGCGACTCCTGTGCCGGTGCGCCGTCGGCGTCGCGCCAGCGGTGCAGCGACGGATCGAGCAGCGAGCGCAGCACCGCGTCCGGGGCCCACACGATCGACTCCAGCTCGAGCGCGTCGAGGAAGCGCACGGTCCCGGTGCGCAGGTCCTCGAGCCGCAGGCGGGTGCCGTTGCCGGAGTGGTCGACCGCGACCGACACGCTGGCGAACTCGTTCGCGACGGTCTCGCTCACAGCAGGAACGACATCGTCGGCAGGGCGCGGTCGCTGTCGACGAGCACGACGGTCTTCGCGGCCATCCGCAGCTCGCCGTCGACCCGCCGGAGCCGGTGCGTGACGCGACCGACCCACCACGTCCGCCCGCGGTCCCGGGACTCGAGCACCTGCACGACGGAGCCGACGACGGTGTCGTCGCCCTCCTGTCCGAGCACCTCGACATTCGTCACCGAGCGACACAGCCGCGACGGCGGGCGCTGCGAGTGCCGGCGCCCGGTCTGCAGCTGGCGGATGCGCGTGGCGATGCGGCTGCGGTTGTCGAAGACGATCGACATGTGCGTCCGCGGATCGGCGTGCTCGTCGACGGGCACGTGGTAGACCGCGTCGTCGGTCCAGAGCGCCTCCCACTCCTCGAGCGCGAACGCGTCGGCGAGCCGGGCCTCGCGGTAGAGGAACGCCTCGGCCTCGCGGAGGTCGATGTCCTGCTCGACGCTCGTCACGTCATCTCCGACGGTCGAGCTCCGCTGCGCTTCGTCTCCATGAGCTCCAGGTAGTGCGCCCACATCGCCCGCATCGACGTCTCGTCGGTGGCGGTGCCGACGGTGAAGCCGTCGTCGTCGACGCGCTCGCGGTGCAGCCCGCGGGACAGGTCGAGCCACTCCGGCTGCCGGGCCGCGACCCCGCGCTGGTTGCGCTCGTACATCTCCGCGTCGTCGGCGAGCAGCATCCCGGCCGGGCCGACCGACCCCACGCACTGCGTCACGAGCCGGCGGTTGAGGTCGGGCGCGTCCCGGAACTGGATCGCGGTGACGTGCTGGACGGTGCGGTCGACCGCGAGCGGCTGGATGGTGAAGAGCTGGATCTCGGCGATGAACAGGTTCGGGAAGACCATGACGTGCGGCGCGCCGTCGATCATGATCTCGTCGGCGGCCGCGGTGCCGTGCGTCGCGCGCATCGCGGCCGCGTAGTCCGGGATCTTCGCCTCGGGCGTCCCGGCCCAGCCCATCGGGACGCCCATCTTCCGGAACTCCGGCCGCAGGTCGTTCTCGGTGTGCCCGCCGCCCAGCGCGCGCGTCACCGCGCTCGACCGGTCGCTGTAGAGCGCGCCGATACCGCTGCCGGAGATCGAGAAGATCGACGAGTGCACGAACTGCGGGTGGTAACCGTCCGTCTCGTTCTCCACGAGCATCTTCCAGTTGGCCGTGACCTCGTGGCGCACCCAGCCCGCGGTCAGCTCGACCTCGCCGGCGGGGGAGAGGCGGCAGAGCTGGTCGAGACGGTCGGCGGCCGCGCCGAGGTGCTCGCGCAGCGTCGGACCCTCGGCGGCCAGGCTCGCGAACACGAAGCCGCGGTACGAGGCGACGCGCGGCGCCGCGGCCAGGCCGGGTAGCTCGGCGCGAGCGCGCGAGCCGCCGTAGCCCTGGTTGAACGGGAAGCCGAGCAGCTCGCCGGTGTTCGCGAACGTCCAGCCGTGGTACGGGCAGCGGAACGACCCGGCGTTGCCGCGGTCGGCGTCGCACACGAGGTTGCCGCGGTGCGAGCAGCGGTTGTGCAGCACGTGGATCGAGCCCGCCCGGTCGCGGGTCATGACCACCTGCTGCGGCCCGATCGTCGTGCGCACGTAGTCGTTCGGCTCGGGCACCTCGCTCTCGTGCCCGACGTAGACCCACGTCGAGTACCAGATGCGCTCGAGCTCGCGGGCGTAGATCCCGGCGTCGGTGTAGAGCGATCCGTGCACGGCGTCGGGGCGCACGAGCGAGCGGAGGCGGTCGGCCTCCGGGTCGACGTCGACGGTGGTCATCGGGCCTCCTGGACGCAGTGTCTGGACACAGTGTCCAGGTTCAGGGGGCGTCGCGGTAGAGGGCGTTCCAGACGATCGCGGTGAAGGCCTCGACGGCGTCGTGGGCGGCGGCGTCGTCGGTGCCGCGGAGCATCCGGTCCAGCCCGCGCTCGGCCATCGACGTCAGCATCTGGGCGGTCGGGCCGGGCGGGAGGTCACGGCGCACGCGCCCGGTCGCCTGGCCGGCGCGGATGTGGTCGGTGATCTCCTCGACGTAGCGGCCGGTGAGGTCGCGGAACACCTCGCGCACGGCCGGGTCGTGCGTCGACGAGTCGATGACGGCCCGCATGAGCTCGGCGTGCGGCCGGTACGTCGCGACGATGACCTCGGCCCGGGCGCGCAGCTCCGCCCGCGTCGCCGGCGGCTCGTGGCTCCACCAGCCGCGTCCGGCCGCGAGCAGCTGGTCGACGACGTCGGCCGTCAGCTCGCGCAGGAGCTGCCCCTTGTCCGCGAAGTGCACGTAGAACGTCGAGCGCGAGACCCCCGCGCGCCCCACCAGCCGCTCGACCGACAGCTCGGTGAACGTCTCGCCCTCGGCCAGCAGCGACTCCAGCGCGCCGAGGAGCTTCGCGAGGTTCTCCTGCCGCCGCCGGGCACGCGCGCCGTGCGCTCGACGGGTCACCGACGCCACGGCGCGCAGGCTACTTCTTGTGCCGAAATCTGTTGCTCGTTAGATTCTAACGAACGTTAGAGGAGGTGGCCGTGACGGCTGTGGTGATCCCGGAGTGCGACCCGACGCCGCTCGACCGCGCGTTCGCGGTCCGCTGGTACGACGGCTGGATCCGGGCGTGGAACGAGAACCGGCCGGAGCTCTGCCGCGAGCTGCTGACCGACGACTTCGTGCTCGACAGCCCCACCACGCGCCACACCGGCTGGCACGTGCAGGGCCCGGCGGCTGCCGAGGGCTACATCGGCTACGTCCTGGGCGCCTACCCCGACCTGCAGTGGGAGGTGACCGCCCCGCCGCTCTACGCCGACGACCGCGCACGGGCGGGGTTCCACTGGCGGGGCACCGGGCACTTCACCGGGCGCCTCGACCCGCCCGGCATCGAGGGCACGGGCCGGGCGTTCGCTTTCGCGGGCCTCGAGGTCTTCGACTTCCGTGGCGACCGCGCCTGCTACCTCAACGCGACCTACGACCTGCACGGGCTGATGAAGCAGATCGGCGTCGGGCGGGGAGCACGGTCGTGAGTGCGGTCGTGAGCCTGCGCGCGCTGCTCGACGACCGGTGCGCGACCGCGCCCGACGCGGTCGCCGTCGAGCCGGCCGGCCGGCCCGGCGAGGGCACGACGTGGACCGCGCTGCGCGAGCGGGCGCAGGCCGTCGCCGCGGCGCTGGTGCGCGACGGCGTGGACGTCGGCGAGCGGGTCGTGCTCGTGGCGCGCAACGACCCGGGATACTTCCCGCTGCTGTTCGGCGCCGGCCTGGCCCGGGCGGTGCTGACGCCGCTCAACCCGCGCCTGGCCGCCGACGACCTCGCGGCCATGATCGACGACGCGGCGGCGACGACCGTGCTCGTCGACGAGCCCGCCGCGGCCGCCCTCGCCGCGGTGCTCGCGGACCGTCCGGGGGTGCGGCGGGTCGTCGCGCTCGGGGCGGTCCCGGCGGGGTCCGACTCCTCGTGGCGCGCCCTGGCCGAGTGGGCGGTGCCGGCCGCGGACCCGCAGCGCGCGCCGGCGCCGGACGACGACGCCTTCCAGCTCTACACGTCGGGCACCACGGGCCGACCCAAGGGCGCGGTGTTCGCGGGCCGCAACCTGGCCGTGCTGACCGACCGGATCGCCGAGGCGTGGGGCTTCCGCGACGGTGACGTCAGCCTGGTCGCCATGCCCCTGTTCCACATGGGTGGGCTGGCGTGGGCGCTGGCCGGGATGGCGCGCGGCGCGCGGGCGGTCGTGGTCCGCGACTTCGTGCCCGCCGACGTGCTCGACGCGATCGAGCGGCACGGCGTGACCACGGCGTTCTGCGTGCCCACCATGCTCGCCGCCCTGTGCGCGGTGCCGGGCGTCGACTCCCGCCCGCTCGGTCTCCGGCAGATGATCTACTCCGGCTCGCCGATCGGTGAGGACGCGCTCAAGCGCGCGATGGTGGCGCTGCGCTGCGACTTCGTGCAGATCTACGGGCTCACCGAGGCCACCGGCGCCTTCGCGCAGCTCTCCGCCGCGGAGCACCGCGAGGGCGGGCCGGCGCTCGCGTCGGCCGGGCGCCCGTACCCGTGGACGGAGCTGCGCATCGTCGACCCGGAGAGCGGCGCCGACGCCGCGCCCGGCGCCATCGGCGAGATCCGCACGCGGTCGGTGCAGAACATGGTCGGGTACTGGCGGCGCCCCGAGGAGACGGCCGCGGCGCTCACACCCGACGGGTGGTTGCGCACCGGCGACCTCGGCCGGCTCGACGCCGCCGGGCGGATCCACCTCGTCGACCGTGCCGGCGACCGCATCGTCACCGGCGGCGAGAACGTCTACCCCGCCGAGGTGGAGCGGGTGCTCGCCGCGCACCCGGACCTCGCCGAGGTGGCCGTCATCGGCGTGCCCGACGAGCGCTGGGGCGAGGCCGTCAAGGCCGTCGTCGTGCCGGTCGCGGGGTCGGTGCCCGACCCGGCCGAGGTCGTCGCCTTCGCCCGCGCGCGGCTCGCCGGGTTCCAGAGCCCGAAGTCCGTCGACGTCGTCGACGCCCTGCCGCGCACCGCGACCGGCAAGGTCATCAAGCCCGCCCTGCGCGAGCCATACTGGCGCGGTCATGGCAGGCGCATCCACTGAGCGGGCCCTCGGCAAGGGCGACCTGACGCGGCGGCGCATCCTCGACGCGGCTGCCGCGGAGATCGCCCGCCACGGCCCGGCCGGCGCCGGCCTCGGCGCCATCGCCGAGGCGGCGGGGCTGCGCACCGGGAGCCTGTACTTCCACTTCCCGTCGAAGCAGCACCTCATCTCCGCCGTGCTCGAGGAGGGCATCCGCGCCTCGCTGCAGCGCCTCGACGCGGCCATGGCGGCTCCGCAGCGCGCGACGCCCGCGGAGCGCCTGCGTGCGGGCATCACCGCGCACCTGCGCGCCCTGGCCGAGCTGTCGGACTACGCGGTGGTGGTGCTCGCCCCGCAGTTCGCGGCGCTGCACCGCGAGGTGCCGGGCTTCCGCGCGCTGCGCCGGGAGTACCTGCGGCGCTGGGCCGAGCTGGTGGCCGCGGCGCAGGACGACGGCACGCTGCCAGCGGGTCCGGACCCGGCCGAGGTCCGCGACCTGCTGCTGGGCGCGCTCAACGCCGCGGGCCTGGCCGGCCAGCCGCCCGCCCGCACGGCCGAGGTCGTCGCGGCGCTGCTGCGCCTGCCGTCCTAGCGGCCCCGGAAGTCCGGGCGCCGCCGCTCCACGAACGCGGTGATGCCCTCGCGCGCGTCGTCGGTGGCGCCGGAGGCGGTCATGTGCCGGGTCTCCTCGGCGAGCTGGTCGGCGAGGTCGGTGTCCTGGCTCGTGAGCAGCAGGCGCTTGATGTGCCCGAACGCGCGGGTGGGGCCGGCGGCGAGGGTCGTGGCCACCTCCTGGGCGCGGGCGGCGAGCTCGGCCGCGGGCACGACCTCGGTGACGAGACCGGCGTCGAGTGCCTCGCGCCCGGTGAGCACGCTGTTGAGCAGGAACATCTCCTGCGCGCGCCGCATCCCGACCAGACGTGGCAGGTACCAGGTGTTCGCCCCGTCGGAGGCCAGGCCGATCGCGCCGTAGCCGACGGCGAACTTGGCGTCGTCCGCGGCGATCACGACGTCGGACACGTGCGCGAGCCCCAGCCCGCCGCCGGCCAGCGCGCCGTGCACCGCGCAGACCACGGGCGCGTCGAGCGTCGCGAGCCGGTCGAGCGTCACGTGGTAGCGGTCGATGATCCCGCGCAGCCGCGCGGGGATGTCGTCGGCGTGGCGCGTGAAGTAGGCGAGGTCGCCGCCCACCGACAGGCTCCGGCCCGTGCCGCGGATCAGCACCGCGCGCACGGCCGGGTCGTGCGTGGCGCGGAACGTCGCCTCGTCGAGGTCCTCCACCATCGTCGGGTCGATGGCGCCGCCCGCCTCGGGGCGGTCCAGCTCGATCGTCGCGAGGCCGTCGGTGACGTCGTAGCGCACGACGCGCAGCTCCCGCCGGCCGGCGGGCGTCGAGCGGTCCTCGTGAGATCCCAGGGAGGCGGCCCAGCGGGCGCTGTCGGTGTACTGCCGCAGCCCGGTGACCCGGCCGTCGGCGGCGAACGTCAGGACGTGCGCGAACGCGGCGTCGAGCGGGCGCCCGCCCTCGCGCGCGGTGCCCGTGTAGCGCCCGAGCACCACGAGGCCGCCGTCGGCCAGCGGCAGGAACTCCGCGGGCTCGGCGCGGACGCGGTAGTGGCGCCCGATCGCCCACCAGAAGTCGTCGATCATGGCGTCGGCGCCGGCGTGGGTGCCGCCGAGGCCGTGGGGGAGGCCCTCGGTGGCCTGCCCGGTGAACCCGGGGTCGAGCAGGCCCTCGAGCGCGGGACGGTCGCCCGCCGCCAGGGCGTCGTACAGCGCGCGCACGGTCTTCTCGGGCTCCGTCACGGGCGGACCTCCCATTCTTCTAATGTAGATTAGAACACGCAGCGACAGAGGAGTCACCGTGCCCGAGTCACCGGTCCTGACCCGGCTCGAGGGCCCGCCGGGTCATGCTGTCGGGAACGTCGTCCTGAACCGCCCGCAGGCCCGCAACGCGATCACGGTCGCGCTCGCGGACGGGCTGCACGACGCGCTGGTCGACCTCGCCGGGCGGGCGCGCGTCGTCGTGGTCCGGGGCGCCGGCGGCCACTTCTGCGCGGGCGGCGACACCGACGAGGTGACGCGGCTGGCCGCCGAGGGACCCGACGCGCTGCGCCGGCTGTTCACGGCGTTCCACCGCGCGTGCTCGGTGGTGGCGACGCTGCCGGTGCCGGTGGTCGCCGCGGTCGAGGGCTCGGCGGCGGCGGGCGGCTTCGAGCTCGTGCAGGCCGCCGACGTCGTGGTGGTGCGCGACGACGCGGTGCTCGCCGACAACCACGCCCGCCTCGGCCAGGTCCCCGCCGGTGGCGGCTCGCAGCGGCTGCCGCGGGCCCTCGGCGCGCAGCGCGCCCTGACGCACATCCTGCTCGGCGAGCGCCTCACCGGCGCCGAGGCCGTCGGGCTCGGGCTCGCGTGGCGCAGCGCGCCGGCCGAGGGGTTCGAGGCGCTCGTGACCGAGGTCGTCGAGCGGCTGCTCCGGACCGACCCGGGCGCGACGGCGCGCACCAAGCGGCTCGTGCACGAGGGGCTGCGTCTCCCGCTCGAGGACGGTCTGGCGCGCGAGACCGACGTCGTCCTCGAGCACCTGGCCGACCCGGCCGTCGCCGCCCGTCTCGAGGCCTTCCGCCGCCGGTGAAGCTCTGTATTCTTCTCGCGACTAAAAAACGGGGGACACGGCGCCGGGAGTGATCAGATGGGTGCGAGCCTCGACGAGCGACGCGACGTCCTGCGGCGGCGGTTCGCGACCTGGACGCCGATGACGCTGCACGAGCGGCTCGCCCGGTGCGCCGAGGAGTTCGCCGACCGCCCGATGGTGATCACCGACGACCGGACCGTCACCTACGCCGACATCGCCGCGTGGACCGAGCGGCTGGCCGACGGCCTGGTCGCGCTCGGCGTCCGTCCCGGCGACCGCGTCGGGCTCGTCATGGCCAACTACGTCGAGTTCGTGCCGTTGAAGTTCGCGATCTCGCGCGCCGGCGCCGTCGCGATCCCGTTCAACTACCTCTACCGCACCGACGAGCTGCGCTACGTCCTCGAGCAGTCGCAGTGCACCCTGCTGATCACGATGACCGGCTTCGCCGGGCTCGACCACCTCGGGATGCTCGACGAGATCGCTCCGGGCTGGGACGGGGGAGAGCAGACGGCACTGCCGGAGCTGCGGGGTGTCGTGACCCTGTCGACGGATGGCCGTTCCCGCGAGGGCGTCGGGAGCGTCGAGGACCTGGAGCAGCTCGGCCGCGAGCACCCCGGCGGCAGCGCCGACCGCGGTGCCGATCAGACACCGGGACCCGACGACGTCGCCGACATCCTCTACACGTCGGGCACCACCGGCTCGCCCAAGGGCGTGCTGATCACCCACGACGCGAGCCAGCGCACCGGCTACGCGTCGGCGCTCACCCGGGCGTTCGAGGACGGCCGGCGCATCCTGTTCTCGCTGCCCTGCTACCACATGTTCGGCTACGTCGAGGGCCTGATGGCGGCGATGATGGTCGGCGGCGCGATCGTCCCGCAGACCGCGTTCGACCCCGGCCGCTACCTCGAGGGCATCGAGCGCCACCGCGCCACCGACATCCTCTGCGTGCCGACGATGACCGTCGCGCTGCTCGAGCACCCCGACCTCGCGACCCGCGACCTGTCCAGCCTGCGCGCGATCCTCTCCGGTGCCGCGCCCGCCCCGGTGTGGCTGTGGGAGAAGGTGCGCGACACCCTCGGCGTCGACGAGATCGTCACCGGCTACGGCATGACCGAGCAGGGCGGCGCGATGACGCTGACGCTGCCCGAGGACCCGTTCGAGCGGCTCGCGGGCACGGTCGGGCGGGTGAAGCTGGCCGGCTCGGCGGGGCTCCCCGGGACCGGGGACCTCACCGAGTACCGGACGATCGACGTCCTCACCGGCGACCCGCTGCCGATCGGCGAGGAGGGTGAGCTCGCCGCGCGCGGGCCGACGAACATGCTCGGCTTCTGGCGCAAGCCCGAGGAGACCGCGGCCGCGCTGGACGACGAGGGCTGGGTGCGCTCGGGCGACCTCGGCTACGTCACCGGGGACCGCTACGTCGTGCTCACCGGGCGCAGCAAGGAGCTCTACAAGTCCGGCGGCGAGCTGGTGATGCCGAAGGAGGTCGAGGAGGTCCTCTCCCGGCACCCGGGGGTCAGCCAGGCCTTCGCGGTCGGGGTCGCCGACGAGCGGTGGGGCGAGATCGGCGTCGCCTGCGTGGTGGCGAAGCCGGGGGTCGAGGTCACCGGCGACGAGCTGATCGCGCTGTGCCGCGAGCAGCTGGCGCGGTTCAAGGTGCCGCGCCGTGTCGTCTTCGTCGAGGCCACCGACCTCCCGACCACCCCGACCGGCAAGGTCCAGAAGTACAAGCTCGCGCGGATGGTGGCGTCGGAGGAGCCCGCTCAGACGGGCGTCGTCACCGGGTAGCGGGCGGCGACCTCGTCGGCCACCAGCGCGGCCGTCTCGGCGCAGGCGGTGGTGCCGCCGTTCGCGAACTGCTTCACCGCGTCGCCGACGTTCCACAGGTTCGCGATCGGTGTGGTGTGCGGGAGGTCGTGACCGGCGACCGCGCGCTGCGGGGGCCACGCGTCGCGCCACACCGTCGTCGACAGCACGCGGGCGCCGTCGAACCCCGGGATCTGCTCGCGGAGGTCCTCGTGCAGCAGCTCCAGCTCGCGGTCGGCGTCGAAGTCGCCCGTCGCGGGCTCGGGCACCGACGTGCCGTTGTAGAGGTGCCAGCCCTCGGGTGCCATCTCGGGGCAGGTCGCGGTGAAGTTGGCGACGTAGCACATCCGGCGGGTGGTGGCGAAGCTCAGGAGGCCCGGCGCCTCGACGAGCGGCTCCCGGCTCGCGAAGTTCACGACGAGCATCGCGCACGGCGTGGTGTCGACGGTCGCGGTGTGGTCCGCGGGCAGGCGGTCGCGCCCGACGAGGTCGGCGGTCGCGGCCGGACCGGCGTCGCTGACGGCCACGCGGCAGGAGACGTGCACGGGCTGCCCCCCGCGGACCACCGTCGCGCCGGCCACGGTGCCGTCCGGGCCGAGGTCCACCGACGTCACCTCACTGTCGAGCCACACCTCGCCGCGCCCGCTGCCCTCGATCGCGTCGGCGAGCGCGCGCCAGACCCCGATCGTACCCTCGGGGCAGAACCCGAACTTCTTGAACGCGCTGCGCCGGGTGAAGTACGTGAGGAACACGGCCGCGGGCAGGTCCTCCGACGACACCGCGAAGATCGACGCGCACATGTTGCGGAAGATCCCGTGGACCTTCTCGTTGCCCGTGTACCGCCGCACCCAGTCGGCGGTGGAGAGCTCCGCGTCGGGCAGGCCGTCGTCCGTACGGGCGGCGCCGAGACCGTCGAGCAGCTTGGCGCCCTGCCGCGTGAGCTTCGAGAGCAGGAAGCCCCACCCGCCGCCGGTGACGTCGACGTCCTTGCCGCCGAGGCGGTACAGGATCGGGGGCTTCGCCGGGCGCACGTCGAACCGCGCGCCGACCTCGGCGAACGTCTGCTCGGTGATCCCGCCCGTCTCGATGACGATGGCGCCGTTGTTGACCGTGAAGCCGTCGATCACCTCGCTCGACGCGCGCCCGCCGACCCGGTCGAGGCGCTCGACCACGAGCGTCCGGTACCCGCGGTGGGCCAGCCGGGCGGCGGTGAACAGGCCGCCCGCCCCCGCTCCGATCACGAGGACGTCGGTGTCGTGCTGCTCCATGGCTCCGGATCGTTGCCCACGCCGCCGATTTTTTCTAGTCTGGATTCAAGAACGGGGGTGGTCACCGGTGCACGTCGGGATGGGGCTGTTCTTCCAGGGGCTGGAGGAGGGCCGCGACGACCACGACGTGGTGCGTGGCGGGCTCGCGCTGGCCGACCAGGCGGAGCCACGCGGCTTCGGCTCGATCTGGACCGCCGAGCACCACTTCACGCGCTACCACATGATGCCGAACCCGGCGCAGCTGTTGACCTACCTCGCGGGCCGGACCACCCACGCCCGGCTGGGCACGATGGTCATGGTCCTGCCGTGGCACGACCCGGTGCGGGTGGCCGAGGAGATCGCCTGGCTGGACTCGGTGTCGGGCGGGCGCGTGGTGCTCGGGCTGGGGCGCGGCCTCGGGTCGGTCGAGTTCGACGGGTTCCGCCTCGAGATGGGGGAGTCCCGGCAGCGGTTCGTCGAGTACGCGACGGCGATCTCCGGCGCGTTCGAGACCGGGGCGGTCGAGGCCGACGGCGAGCTCTACCGCCAGCCGCGGGCGGAGCTGCACCCGCCGGCCGTCACGACGTTCCGCGGACGCACCTACGCGTCGGCGGTGTCGCCGGAGTCGGCGCGGATCATGGCGACGCTCGGCTACGGGCTGATGCTCATCGCGCAGAAGCCGTGGGCGGTGACCGTGCGGGAGACCGCGGAGTACCGCGAGCTGTTCCGGGAGATCCAGGGCGTGGAGCCGCCGGCGCCGGTGCTGGTCAACTTCACGACGGTCGACCCCGACCCGGCCCGCGCCCGCGACCTGCACGACGAGTACGCGACGGCCTACGCGCGCTCCACGATCGACCACTACGGGTTCACGGACGCGCGCCTCGAGCACGTCCCGGGCTACGAGTACTACGCGGGCCTGCGCCGCAACATCGACAAGCACGGGCTGCCGGCGTTCAACCGCTTCCTCGCCGACCTGCAGATGGGCGGGACGCCGGCGGAGCTGGTCGAGCAGACCGTCGAGCGTGTCCGCGCGCTCGACGCCGGCGGCGTGGTCAACCTCTTCTCCTTCGGCGGCATGCCGCAGCACGTGGCGCAGCGGGCGCTGGAGGTCTACGCCGAGCAGGTGCTGCCGGAGCTGGCCGCGGTCGACCCGCACCGGGACATCGCGGCACCGGCTCAGAGCGCGTACCCGCCGTCGACGTCGATGGTCTGACCCGTGATCCAGCCGGCCCGGTCCGACACGAGGAAGGCGACGACCTCGGCGACGTCGTCCACCGAGCCGAAGCGGCGCAGCGCGAGGTTGCGCCGCGCGGTGTCGAGCAGCTCGTCGGTGTAGTCGCCGCGCGCGACGAGCTCGCGCCACATGCCCTCGCCCTCGACGAGGCCCACCCCGACGCAGTTGGCCCGCACGCCGTAGCGGCCCTCCTCGGCGGCGATCCCGCGGACGGTCGCGGCGATCCCCGCCTTCGGCGCCGACGACAGCGCGTCCTTCTTCGAGTACCGCTCGATCGCCGGGGTCACGAGGGCGACGAGGCTGCCGCGGGTCGCCCGCAGCACGGAGAGCGACGGGTGGAACAGGTTGTAGGCGGCGACGGTGTCGCCGAGGATCTGCTCGCGGTAGCGCTCCGGGGTGATCGCCGAGAGGTACCGCATCGGGATGTGCGGACCGGACGCGTAGACCACCGCGGACGGCGGCTCGGGTGTCGCCGTGCGGACGACCTCCGCGGTGGCGTCGGCGTCGGTGAGGTCGAGCGCGACGGTGACCGCCCGGCGTCCCGCCGCCTCCACCTCGGCCGCCGCGGCGGCCGCGGCCTCGGGGCGGGTGCGGTAGGTCAGCGCGACATCCCACCCGTCGGCGGCCAGGCGGCGCCCCACGGCGCGTCCGATGCCGCCCGACCCGCCCGCCACCAGCGCCCAGGGTCCGCCCACGGGCCGACCCTAGGGGTCGGTCCTCACACGAGGGCGGAGGCGTGGCGCGGGCGGCGGGCGACGAAGCGCCAGGCGTCGTCGCTCTCGGTGCCGTCGTCGAGCTGGTTCCAGCCGCTGACGAACACCCCGAGCTCCGAGAGCACGCGGACGGCCACGGCCTGCGCGATGCCCGGGCGCACCCCGGGGGCGGCGCCGCGCGGGGCCAGCGGCATCGACCAGACGACGCGCGCCTCGCGCCGGCAGCGCAGCGACCAGCCGGCGTGCGCCGTCGGCGCGTCGCGGAGCAGCTCGAACTCGTCGGCGCCGCCCGTGTCGACCTGCGGGGCTGCGGCGCGGGGACCGGGGACGGCGGCGAGCGGACCGATGACGTCGAGGTCGCGGTTGGTGATCATCATCGGGCTCCTCCCGCCGGGGCGATACACAGCAGACATGTATCGGATTGCGAAACGTTAACGTCGTCACAGCTCGGCAAGCAATACGGACGGTATCTCGATCGCCGAATGGTCCGGGATCGACGCCAGCTGTGAGCCACCCACTTGGCCCAACGATGCTGTCTCTGCGTCAGAGTCGGCGCTCCTCGGTCGGCGCTGACCTGCCCGTGACACGTTGCGTAGCGATACACCACGTTTGTGTATCGCCCGGTTCGGGTCACCTTCGTGGCGTGCCTCCCGCCGATCCCGGCGCCGGGCCCGCCCCGGCTGCTCCCACCGCCTCCGGGCGCACCCGGCCCCCGTCCGACGGGTCGTCGAACGGTCGCCCGCGCAACGCCGAGATCGACCGGCACGTCCTCGAGGTCGCCCTGCGGCACCTGCGCGCCGGCGGCCTGCCGGGACTGTCGGTCGCGGCCGTCGCCGAGGAGGCGGGGACGACCCGCGCCGCGGTCTACCGGCGCTGGGCCGGGCGCACGGAGCTCGCCCTCGCCGCGCTCGGCACGATCGCCCACGACCCCGAGCCGGCGCCGACCGGCGACCCGTTCGAGGACCTCGTCGCCGAGCTCGAGCGCTTCCGGCACTTCGTCGCCACCCACGACGCGACCGCGCTCGTCGCGGTGATGCTGCTCGAGGGCACGGACGGGCGGGTGTGCGAGCACGTCCGGGAGCAGCTCCTCGCGCCCCGTCACCGGCGTCTGCGGGCCTGCCTGCGGGCCGGGGTCGAGGCCGGCGCCGTGCGCGCCCAGGCCGACCGCGGCACGGCGGAGGACCTGCTCGCGGCGTCGTGGCTGGCGCACGCCCTGCGGGGCGAGGACCTCCCGGACGACTGGGCCCACCGCACCGCGAGCATGGTCTGGGCGGCCTGCGGGGGCGTCCCTCACGCCTCGTGACGGCCGTTCTACGCAACTGGTTGCGACGGATGGGTGATTCGGCGTCCAGGAGGCACGCCGCACCGATTGAGTGATCGAGTCTCGGCCCGCGGCAGCCGATCCTCGTGGCATGACCGCGACACCCGACCTCGCCCCCCTCGACAGCGCCCGGATCCGTGCCGGTGTCGCGGCCGTCCGCGACGCGATGCGGGACGGCTCGCTCCACCACCACCCCGACGCCGTCCCGGGACAGCGCCGGACGCCCGCGCTCGACGTCGTGCGCCTCTGGGCCGCGGGCCGCGACCTCGACGTCCAGCGCGAGCACTGCCCGGACTGCGCCGCCGAGCCCGTCGCGCCCCGCCCGCGCCGCAGCAGCTAGCCACGTGAGCAGTTGCGGCCCGTATACGGGCCGCAACTGCTCACGCAGGACGGTCGGCCTAGACGTCCACGGACGCCGCCTCCGGGTCCGCCGACGCGCCCCGCACGGGGAGCGTCGCGAACACGGCGGGCGGCTCCGACCACGGGTCGGCCAGGGTGCCGGCCTCGGCGGCGCGGATCGTGCGCCACACGCGGTCCGGCGTGAGCGGCATGTCCACGTGGCGCACCCCGAGCGGCGCGAGGGCGTCGACGACGGCGTTCTGCACCGCCGGGGTGGACCCGATCGTCGCGGCCTCGCCGATGCCCTTGGCGCCCAGCGGGTTGTAGGGCGTCGGGGTCTCGGTGCTGGCCGCTTCGTAGCTCGGCAGCTCCGCGGCGGTGGGCAGCAGGTAGGCCGCGAAGCTCCCCGTCGTCGGGTTGCCGTCGTCGTCGTAGGAGAAGCCCTCCCACAGCGCCTGCGAGATGCCCTGGGCGAGCCCGCCGTGCTGCTGGCCGGCCACGAGCGTCGGGTTGAGCACCGTGCCGCAGTCGTCGACGGCGACGTGGCGCACCGGCGCCACCCGCCCGGTGTCGAGGTCGACCTCGACCACCGACACGTGGGCGCCGAACGGGTAGGTGGCGCCGGGCTGCGACTCGTCGCGGGCCTCGGTGAGCGACACCCCCTGCTCGGCGGCGGCGGCCGCGACCTCGCGCCACGACAGCGCCCGGTCGGGCACGCCGGCGACGCCGAGGCCCTGCTCGACGGGGGTGATGTCGTCCACGTCGGCCTCGAGGGCGGTCGCGACGACCGCGCGGGCCCGCTCGAGCACCGTGTCGGCGGCGACGAGCACGCTCGACCCCGCCAGCTGTAGCGACCGTGACCCGCCGGTGCCGCCGCCCCGCGGCACCGCCGCCGTGTCGGACTGCACGAAGCGGACCTTGTCCATCGGGATCCCCAGGCGGTCCTCCACGATCATCGCGAACGACGTCGCGTGCCCCTGGCCGTGCGCCGAGGTGCCCACCGACACCGTCGCCCCGCCGTCCTCGTCGACGCTCACGGCGCCGTACTCCTGCGTACCGCCCCCGGCCGTGACCTCGACGTACACGGCGAGACCAATCCCCAGGGCCACCCGGTCGCCGCGCTCCCGGCGCGCGGCCTGGTCGCGACGCAGGTCGTCGTACCCGGCGATGGCGAGCGCCTTGTCCAGCGGCGCCGCGTAGTCGCCGGAGTCGTACAGCGACCCCGTCCGGGTGGTCAGCGGGAACTCGTCGGGCTGCAGGAAGTTCTTCCGCCGCAGCTCGGCGGGGTCCATGTCGAGCTCGCGGGCGGCCATGTCGACCAGCCGCTCGAGCATCGCCGCGGCCTCCGGGCGGCCGGCGCCGCGGAACGCGCCCATCGGCGTCGTCGTGGTCAACGCCGCCGCGGCGTCGTAGGCGATGGTCGGGATGCGGTAGACGCCCTGGGCCATGTTGCGCGTCGGGCCGAGCGCCAGGGCGCCGCCGAAGCCCGCGTACGCGCCGGCGTCGCCCACCACCCGGGCGCGCAGCCCGGTGATCGTCCCGTCGCGGCGCAGCCCGAGCTCGCCGTACTGCACCTGCCCGCGCCCGTGCGGCATCGCCGTGAGGTTCTCCGAGCGCGTCTCGGTCCAGGTCACGGCGCGGCCCAGGCGCCGCGCGGCCTCGATCACCACCGCGTGCTCGGGCGCCATCCCGGCCTTGCCGCCGAAGCCACCGCCGACGTCCGGCGCGACGACGCGGACGCGGTCGGTGTCCCAGCCCCACTGCGCGGCGACCTGCCCGCGCAGGCCGTGGGGCATCTGCGTGGAGACGTGGACGGTCATGTCGTGGGGCCCGTCGGGGGCGCCCGGCGCCGCCGTCACCGCGTTGCCCTCCATCGGCGCGACGGCCAGGCGCTGGTTGACGATGCGCGCGCGCACGACGACCTCGGCGTCATCGAGCGGGGCGACGTCCTCGGGGTCGCGGAAGCCCGCGGCGAGGTTGCTGCCGAGCTCCTCGAACTGCAGCGGCGCGCCGTCGGCCAGCGCGGCCTCCGGGTCGACGACGGGCTCCAGCGGGTCGTAGTCGACCTCCACCAGCTCGGCGGCGTCGACGGCCTCGGCGCGGGTGGCCGCGATGACCGCGGCGACCATGTCGCCGACGAACCGCACCTTGCTGCGCGCGAGCAGCGGCCGCGCGCACGCGTCGTTGAGCACCATGAACGGGCGGTGGTCGGGCATGTCGGCGAGGTCGTCGCCGGTGAGGACCGCGACGACCCCGGGCGCCTCGCGGGCCTTCGCGGCGTCGACGGTGCCGACGCGCGCGTGGGCGAGGGGAGAGCGGACGAAGACGCAGTGCAGCGTCCCGTCCGCGACGATGTTGTCGACGTAGGTGGCGTGGCCGCGGATCAGCTCCGGATCCTCGACGCGCCGCACGGCCGTTCCCATGATCGAACCAGGCACGCGTCGACGGTAGGCCTTCGAGTGCGCTCGAACGCAAGTGCGGCGGGCGCCGACGGGGTACAGGCCCGCCATGCCGCTGCCACCACCCGGGCCCGTCGCCCGTGTCCTCGTCACGGGCGCGTCCTCCGGGATCGGCGCCGCCGTCGCCCGCGCCCTCGCCGCCCGCGGGTACCCGACGACGCTGGTCGCCCGCCGGGCCGACGCGCTCGCCGACCTCGCCGGCGAGCTGGGTGGGCTCTCCGGGCTCGAGCACGAGGTGCACGCCGCCGACCTCGGCACCGACGCGGGCCTCGACGACGTCCGCGCCCTGCTCGACGACGAGCGCGTGGTCGGGCTCGTCAACGCCGCCGGGTTCGGCGTCACCGGCCGGGTCGCCGACCTCGCCGACGACGCCGGGCAGCGGGCCGCGCTCGACGGCCTCGTGCGGCTCAACGTGCTCGCGCTGCACGACCTCACCGTCGCCGCCGTCGGTGCGCTGGTGCGGCGCGCCCGGGCGGGGGGCCCGTCCGGCGCGGTCCTCAACGTCTCGTCGATCACCGCGTTCCAGCCCCTGCCCGGTGCGGCGAGCTACGCCGCGAGCAAGGCGTTCGTGCAGTCGTTCTCCGAGGCGGTGCACGCCGAGCTCGCCGGCACCGACGTCACCCTCACCACGGTCAGCCCGGGCCTGACGCGCACGGGCTTCGCCGAGGCGGCGGGGACCGACGCGTTCGACCAGGTGCCCGACCTCGTCGTCGGCGAGGCCGCGGACGTCGCCGAGGCCGGCGTCGCGGCGATGGCCCGCGGCGACCGCAGCATCACCCCGGGCCTGGTCAACCAGCTCAGCGCGCTCGGCGGGCGCTTCACGCCGCGCACCCTGCTGCTGCCCGCGCTGAAGGCCGGCATGGAGCACTTCGGGGCCTGACGGAGAAATCTCGCGGGCCGGTGTCGAAGGAGGCCCGCGCCGGTCGACGGGGTGGTGTCACGATCAGCGCCCACCCCGAGGAGCCCGCGATGAGCACCACCGGCTACGCCCCCGTCGGCGACCTGCAGATGTACTACGAGGTGCACGGCCCCGCCGACACGGCCGACACCGCCGGCACCGCCGGCGTGCCGCTCCTGCTGCTGCACGGGGGCCTGTTCGACATCGACCTGCAGTTCGGCGCCCTGCTGCCCGGGCTGTCCGCGGCCCGGCGGGTCGTCGCGACCGACTTCCAGGGCCACGGCCGCACGAACGACCTCGACCGCCCGCTGTCGGCCGCCGCGCTGGCCGGCGACGTCGTCGCGCTGCTGGCGCACCTCGGTCTCGAGCGCGTCGACGTCTTCGGCAACTCCATCGGCGGGGCGGTGGCCCTCCACCTGGCGGTGCACCACCCGGAGCTCGTGCGCAAGCTCGTCGTGTCGTCGGTGTCGTTCTCGCCCGACGGCATGCGGCCCCAGAACGCGGAGGCCGTCGGCGCGATGACCGTCGACATGATCGAGGGGACGCCGATGGCGGAGTCCTACCGCGCCAAGTCCCCGCACCCCGAGGGCCTGCAGGGCCTGCTCGACAAGCTCGGGTCGTTCGACGACGGCGGGGGTTTCACCGACGCGCAGATCGAGGGCATCGCCGCCCCGACGCTCATGACGGTGGGCGACTGCGACGCGGTGCGCCTCGACCACGCGCTGCGGTTCCTGCGCCTGCGCGGTGGCGACGTCAACGGCGACTTCGACGGCGTGCCCGCCTCGCAGCTCGCGGTCCTGCCGGGCACCACCCACTTCACCGGCCTCGCCCGCACCACCCTGGTGACCGACGTCGTGACCACGTTCCTCGACGTCGAGCCGGCACCGCCGATCGCCGGCTGAGGATCAACCCAGCAGCGCGGCGTGCAGCTCGCGGGTGCTCGCGCTGGGCGAGGCACCGAGCTGGTCGCGCAGGGTGCGCCGCACGTCCTCGTAGACGGCGAGCGCGGCGGCCCGGTCGCCCTGGGCGTCGAGGGCGCGCATGAGCAGCCGGTGACCGGTCTCGGCGAGCGGGTCGAGCTCGATGAGCGCCCGCGCGCTGCGCTCGGCGCCGGCGAGCTCGCCGGGACCGAGGTGCAGGCAGGCCTCCCCGTAGCAGGCGAGGACACGGCGGTGCTGGTGGGCGAG
Source organism: Actinomycetospora chlora (assembly GCF_039542135.1). NCBI lineage: Bacteria > Bacillati > Actinomycetota > Actinomycetes > Pseudonocardiales > Pseudonocardiaceae > Actinomycetospora > Actinomycetospora chlora. The sequence goes on along the minus strand of NZ_BAABHO010000003.1, from coordinate 142,910 downwards.
GTCCCGGCGCCGGTCCTCGCTCCAGGGGTCGTCGAAGTCGGAGAGGAACCCGCGCTGGGTGACGAACAGGGCGCTGAGCGCCTCGGTCCACACCCGCGGCCAGTCCTGCCGCGCGCTCGCCGACTCCGCGGCGTGCAGCGCGGCCTCGGCCACCGACGCGTCGACGATCCCGTCGGGCGGCAGGACGAGCTGGAGGCAGCGGCGGCCTCGGATCTCGGCCGGGTCCAGCGCGGTGCGGACCTTGGACAGGAGCGCGGAGAACGTCGCGGCGGCCCCGTCGCCCGGGGCGGCGGGACGCCAGAGCACGTCGATCAGCGTCGAGCGGTCGACGGCGCTGCGGGAGGAGAGCGCGAGCACCGCGACGAGCAGGCGGGCGCGCCGCCCGGGCAGGAGGTGCTCGACGGGGCGACCGTGGAGCGCGACGGCGAACCGTCCGTGGAGCTGGATCCGCACCGACGGTGGACCGTCGTGGTCGGACATGACGGTCTCCCCCCGGGGCGCGTGCCACGGGAGTCTAGTGCGGGGCGCGGGCCCGGTGGACCGTTCAGAGGGGACACGGCAACAAGCCCGCGACAAGGTTGCGGCAACGCGTCGGGCGACGGTGGCACCGTCGGACGAGCGGAGGAGGACCAGCGATGAACCAGGTGACGTGCGAGTGCGGCTACGAGGCGCGCGCGGGCGAGGAGGGCCAGGTCGTCGACCAGGTCCTCGCCCACGTCCGCCAGGACCACCCCGACCTCGTCGCCCAGGTGACGCCGGCGGTCGTGCGCGGGTGGATCGAGGTCGTGCCGGGCTAGCCGTCGGCGGCGCGGCGCCACTGCGCGGGCGTCACGCCGTAGGCCGCCTTGAAGGCGCGCCCGAAGTGCGAGGGGTCGGCGAAGCCCCAGCGCCGCCCGACCGTGGCCACGGCCTGGTGGGCGAGGCGCGCGTCGCGCAGGTCGCGGCGGGAGCCCTCGAGGCGCTGGTCGCGGATCGTGGCGTGCAGGCTCACCCCGGCGGCGGCGAGCACGGCGTAGAGGTGGCGGACCGAGACGTGGTGCGCGGCCGCGATGCGCTCCGCGCCGAGGTCGCGGTCGCCGAGGTGGTCGCGGACGTACTGCTGGACGCGGACGACGAGGGAGCCCTCCAGCGGCTCCCTCGCGTCCGCGCCGGCGTGGACCGCGAGCAGCGCGCGCACCAGCTCGATGCCCGGCGCGGCGACGAGGCGGGCGGCCTCCGGGTGGTCGAGGGCGTCGGAGGTGGCCAGCGTGCCGAAGAACGAGCCGACCGCGGCCGCGAGCGGGTTCTGCGCGCGCGTGATCCGAACCCCGAGCAGGGTGTCGAGGCGGCGCTGCGGCAGCGCCAGGGCCTCGCGCGGGATGCGGAAGTAGTGCAGCTCGGTCCGGGCACGGTTCTCCACCGTGTAGGGCCGGGTGCTGTCGTAGACGGTCATGTCGCCCGGGCGCAGCACGGCCTGGCCGCCCGCCTGCTCGACGACGGTGGTGCCCGCGACCTGGACGGCGAGGAAGAGCTGGGGGACGTGGTCCCGCCGCGCGAGTCCCGGGGTGCGGTGCAGGGCGTTCGCGCTGGAGCGGGCGGAGGAGAAGTTGACCGGCCCGGCCTGGCCGACTCGGAACTCGACCTCGATGTCCGCGGGGTCCGGCGCGAACGTCATGTCGACGGGCAGGACGCTCGTCGCGATGAGCTCGTGCAGGTGGTCGACGCGCTCGGCCGCCGGGACGTCGGCGATGCTCAGCGACAGCGGCACGTGGTCACCTCGTGACGGGACGTGGAGATCGGGGACCGCGACCCGCCTCCGGGGCCGTGTCCTGCAGGAACAGCACACCGGCGTGCACCACCAGTCCACCGCGGACACCGCGGGATGTCCATGGTCGAGCCGTCCCCACGGTTCGACGCAGGAGCCCGCCCATGACCGAGACACCCCTCGCCCCCACCCCCGGTGAGCAGGAGGAGATCGACCGCGCGAACGCGTCGGGCAAGCAGCCCGTCGTGTTCGTCCACGGTCTCTGGTTGCTCGACTCCAGCTGGGACCGGTGGGCCGCGCTGTTCGAGGACGCCGGCTACGTGGCCGTGACCCCGGGGTGGCCGGACGACCCGCTCTCGGTCGAGGAGGCCCACGCGAACCCGGACGTCTTCGCGGGCAAGAGCGTCGGCGACGTCGCCGCGTACCAGCAGATGATCATCAAGCGTCTCGACCGGAAGCCCGCGCTCGTCGGGCACTCGTTCGGCGGCGTGCTCGTGCAGATCCTCGCGGGGCGGGGCCTGTCCGCGGCGACCTGCGCGATCGACCCGGCGCCGTCGCGCGGCGTGCTCCCGCTGCCGCTCGCGGCGCTGAAGGCGGCCGGTCCGGTGCTCGCGAACCCCGCCAACCGGCACCGCGCGGTCACGCTGACCTTCGACCAGTTCCGCTACGGGTTCGCCAACGCCGTGCCCGAGGAGGAGGCCCGCGAGCTGTACGACCAGTACCACGTCGCGGGGTCCGGCATCCCGCTGTTCCAGGCGGCGTTCGCCAACATCAACCCGAACACCGAGGCCAAGGCCGCGAAGACCGGCGACGACCGCGGCCCGATGCTCGTCGTCTCGGGCGAGCTGGACCACCAGGCCCCGCACGCCATCGCCTACGCCACCTACGAGGCGCAGCAGCGCAACGCGCACTTCCCGACCGAGTTCACCGAGATGCCCGGGCGCGGCCACTCCCTCACGATCGACTCGGGCTGGGAGGAGGTGGCCCGCGTCTGCCTGGACTTCGTCGGGCGGTTCGTGAAGTAGACGCGCGACCGCCCCGGAGCGACGGACGCTCCGGGGCGGTCGGTTCCTCGACGGGCGACGTCAGCGCGCCGGGCCGCCCGGGCGGGTCGGCGGCGCGACGGGCTCCGTGGCGCCCGGGTGCACCTCGCCCGCGCCGGCGGTGTGCGCCCCGCCGCCGTACGGGTCGGCGGCCGGCATGCCCTGCGGCGGCGTCGGGCCGGCGCGGTCGACCCGCGTCGCCGGGTCCGCCGGGTACTGCTGGGTGGCCTGGCCGTCGCCGGCCAGGCCGTTCGGCGCGTACGCCCGGGCGTCGGCCTCGGCGCGCTCGCGGCCCGCCTGCAGGTCGCTGCGGACCTGACCGGACTGCTGCTGGGCGCGGCGGTAGCCGGAGTCGATGAGGTCCTTCGCGGCGTCGCGGCCGCCGAGACCGAACGCGATCGCCGAGCCGAGCGCGATCGCGCCGATGAGCGCGATGTAGGTCGCGGTCACGATCGTCTGCGCGATGCCGAGCTGGTTGAGGATCATGAACACGGCGATGGCCATGACCAGCGTCGGGGCGGCGCTGCGCACGACGCGCCCGGAGGGCGTGTCGCCCATCGTGCGGTGCACCAGGCCACCGACGGCCGCGGCGACGGCCGCGGCGACCAGGAAGATCAGCACCGCCGCGAGCACGTTCGGCAGGTAGGACAGCACCAGGTTCACGAACCCGGTGACGGCGGGGATGTTGAGCGTCCCGACCGCCGAGACGATCACGAAGACCAGCAGCACCCACTGGACGACCAGCCCGACGAGCTTCGCGGGGCTGTTGTCGGGTGAGAAGCGCGCGACGTACTCGCCGCCGCGACCGTGGGTGAGCCGCTCGTCGAGGCGCACCCGGCGCAGCAGCTTGGTGATCCCGGCCCGGATCAGGCGGGCGATGACGTAGCCGATCAGCAGGACCAGCAGCGCGCCGATCACGTTCGGCACGTAGTTCAGCAGGGTGGTGAACGCGTTCTGCAGGCTCTGCAGGACGTCGAAGCCACCGCCCCCGGATGGTGCGGGCATCAGCCCTCCTCATTCGGTGACACTCCGTCGTGAGGCCGCCGTGGTGCCCGATCCGCCGCGCCGACTAACCGCGCCGTCGCCCGATCGTCGGCGGGCACGACCGGGTACCAGCGGCGCCATGCGCGCTCTCGTCCGCCTGCTGTCCGCCCTGCTCGTGGTCCGCCACGTCGCCCGCACCCCCGACGACGCCGCCGTCGTCCGGCGGTACTCGGACGCCCCGCCGGACCGCGCCGCGGCGGTGCCCGGCGGCCGGGCGGCGTCGCCGGAGCAGGTGCCGGCGCGCGGCTGGTGGCAGATCCTGCGGCGCGCGTTCGCCGAGGGCAGCAAGGACAACGTGAGCATGCTCGCCGGCGGCGTCGCGTTCTTCGGCTTCCTCGCGATCATCCCGGCGCTCATCGCCCTCGTGTCGCTCTACGGGCTCGTCGCCGACCCGGCCCAGGTCGCCGCGACGCTGGAGAGCCTGAGCTCGGCGCTCCCGGCCAGCGCCCAGAGCCTCGTGGCCGACCAGATCGGCTCGGTCGTGAGCGCGGGCACCGGCAGTCTCACCACCGGGCTCGTGATCTCGGTGCTCGCGGCGCTGTTCAGCGCGTCCAGCGGCACCCAGAACCTCATGGCCGCGATCAACATCGCCTACGACGAGACCGAGGGGCGTGGCGCGGTGAAGCTCCGCGCGCTGGCGCTCGCGCTCACCGCCGGCGCGATCGTCTTCGTCGTCGTGGCCGTCGCGCTCGTCGCCGTCGCCCCGGTGCTGCTCGACGGTCTCGGCACGGCGGGCCAGGTGGTCGGGGGGATCGGTCGGTGGGTGCTGCTCGTCGTGCTCGTCACCGTCGGGCTCGCCGTCGTCTACCGCGTCGCGCCCGACCGCGACGCGCCGCGCTTCCGCTGGGTCACGCCGGGCTCGATCACGGCCACCGTGCTCTGGGTCCTCGGCAGCGTCGTGTTCAGCGTCTACGTCGACAACTTCGGCAGCTACAACAAGACCTACGGCGCGCTGGCCGGCGTCGTGGTCTTCCTGCTGTGGATGTACCTGACCAGCTACATCGTCCTGCTCGGTGCCGAGATCAACTCGGAGGCGGAGTACCAGACCGAGGCGGACACCACCCGCGGGCGGGCCGAGCCGATGGGCGTGCGCGGCGCCGCCAAGGCCGACGACGCGGTGGCCGCCTGAGCCGCCGTCACGCCGGGAAGAGCGGCACGAGCGACGGGTCGTTGAACGAGGTGATGAGGGCGATCCGGTCGCCGGCCGTCGTGAGCACCTGGACGCCGTAGGGGACACCGGCCCCCGTCCGCACGACGAGGGCCGGTGCGCCGTTGGCGCGCGTCGGCGACATCGTCCAGCGCCCGCGGCCCAGGACGCGGGCGCGGAGGAAGCCGACCACGGCGTCGCGCCCGCTGAACCACGTCGGGATCGGCGGCATCTCGAGCTCGACGTCGGCGCGCAGCAGCCCGACGAGCGCGGCGGTGTCGGCGCGGACGAAGGCGTCCACGTACGCGTCGAGCAGGGCCCGTTCGGTGGGCGCGTCGGGCTCGGCGAGGTCGTCGGCCGCCGGCGCGGCCTCGGCGAGGTGCCGGCGCGCGCGGCGCAGGGCGCTGTCGACGGCCTCGCGCGTCGTCCCGAGCATCGACGCCACCTCCGCGCCGGGGAAGCCGAGGACGTCGCGCAGCGTCAGCACGGCGCGCTGGCGCGCGGGCAGGAGCTGCAGCGCCGCGACGAACGCGAGCCGCACGCCGGCCCGGGACGCGACGACCGCGGCGGGGTCGACCAGCGCGTCCGGCACCGGCTGGAGCCACGGGACCGACGGGTCGCGCCCGGCCACGGCGACGCGGTGGTCGTCGGCCGGCGGGCCGAGGCCGCACGGCAGCGCCCGCCGGGGGCGCGCCGCCAGCGCCGAGAGGCACGCGCTCGTCGCGATGGCGTGGAGCCAGCGGCGCACCGACGACCGTCCCTCGAACCCGCCGAAGCCGCGCCAGGCCCGCGTGTAGGTCTCCTGGACGAGGTCCTCGGCGTCCTGCACCGAGCCCACCATGCGGTAGCAGTGCGCGAACAGCTCCCGCCGGAACGGGGCGGTCAGTGCGTCGAACCCGACGTCGTCGGGGGTCGCGGTGGACGTGCTCACCCGAGCACGCTCGCACCCGCGCCGCCCACGCGGTACTCCGCCGCGGCGCCCGGGTCGCCCGCGATCGCGAGCACCGTCGCGGCGATCTGCTCGGGTGCCAGCACGGGCTCCAGCCCCGCGGCGAACGTCGCGGGGTCCACGCCCTGCCGCGCCGCGTAGCCCTCGACGGCGAGCGCGCCGAGCCCCGTCCGCGGGGTGAGCTGGGGGAGCAGGGCGTGGAACCGCAGGTCGAGTCCGGCGCGCTGCGCCTCGTCGCGGGCGTAGCCGGTGAGGAAGCGGATCGTCGCCTTGGCGCCCGCGTAACCGCCCGACAGCGGCGAGCCCGCGAGCGCCGCGCCGCTGGAGACGGCGACGACGACACCGCCGGGCGACATCGGCACGCGCAGCGCGGCCCGCAGCCACGCGAAGGCGTGGTGCACGTCGGTCTCCCACGGCGCCCGGAACGCGTCCCAGGTCTGGTCGGCGAGGCCGGCGAGGTGGGGCGTCGCCCCCGCGTTGAGCACCAGCAGCCCCGGCTTGCGGTCGGCGACCACCTGCTCGGCGACCGCCTCGTCGGTCGCGTCCGCGGGGAGCGGGACGAAGGCGTCGCCGAGCTCGTGGTGGAGCGACTCGAGGTCGGCGGCCGTGCGGGCGATCCCGACGACCTCGGTGCCGGCCGTGACGAGGGCCGTGGCGACGGCGCGGCCGAAGCCGCGTCCGGCGCCGGTGACGACGGCGTTCATGGTGACCTCCGTGGTGTGGGTGTGCCCCCGTCGAGACCGGAGTCGCGGCGCCGATCCGTCGGAACCGAGCAGTGACCTGGGTCACTCCGTGAGACTTGGCCCTCGTCGTGAGAGCTCACTTGCACGAAGTCCTCGACGGGGTCTAGCGTCGTTCGTGCGAGTTCACTCTCACGAGAGGTGGTGGCCATGGCCGAGGTGTCGGTCGTCGGGCCCGACGACGGCGAGGTCACGCTGACGAGCCCGGTGCGCATGCGGATCCTCGAGGACGGCCGGAGCACCGAGCACCGCCTCGGGCTCGGGGAGATCACCGTGGAGCCGCACACCGACGGGCCGGCCCAGCACCGGCACGCCCAGCACGACGAGGGCTTCTACGTCGTCTCCGGCACGGCCCGGTTCAGCGTGGGGGAGACGAGCGTCGACGCCGGTCCGCGCACCCTCGTGATGGTCCCGACGGGCGCGCCGCACACGTTCGCCAACCCGGGCGACGAGCCCGCGGTCATCCTCAACACCTTCACCCCCGACCTCTACGTCCAGTACTTCCGCGATCTGCGGGCGATGGTCGAGGGCGGGCAGGAGATGACCGGCGAGGCGGTCGCCGGCGTCATGGCGCGGTACGCGACGGAGCCGGCGACGGAGTACGCGGCGCCCGCGGCCGAGGTCGTGCTCGCCGACGGGCTGCGGCTGCACGTCGACGACGTCGGCGCCGGGCGGCCCGTCCTGCTGCTGCACGGCGGCGGCGGGCCCGCGTCCGTGGCGGGGCTGTCGGCGGTGCTCACCGGCCTCGGCCTGCGGGTGCTCACGCCGACCATCCCCGGCTTCGACGGCACCGACCGTCCCGCCGGCCTGCGCAGCGTCGACGACCTCGCCCGCACCTACCGGCGCCTGCTCGACGACCTCGACCTCACCGACGTCACCGTCGTCGGCAGCTCCGTCGGCGGCTGGGTGGCGGCGCGGATGGCGCTGGAGGAGCGGGTGCACGCGACCCGCCGGGTGCGCGACGTGGTCCTGGTGAACGCCGTGGGCATCGCGGTGCCCGGGCACCCGATCACGGACGTCTCGGGGCTGCCGCTCGACCGGCTCGCCGACCTCAGCTACCACGACCCGGACCGGTTCCGCGTCGATCCGGCGTCGCTCCCGGCCGCGCGGCGGGCAGCGATGGCGGCGAACGCGGCGGTGTTCGCGACCTACGCCGGCGACCCGTACATGCACGACCCGGCGCTGCTCGGCGAGCTGGGCGACGTCGACGTGCCGGCGCTCGTGGTGTGGGGCGAGAGCGACGGCATCGTCGACGTCGCCTACGGCCGCGCCTACGCCGACGCCCTGGGCGCGGAGCTCGTCACCGTCCCGGGGACCGGGCACCTGCCCTTCGTGGAGCGGCCCGAGGCGGTCCGCGACGTCCTCGCGCCGGTGCTGCGGTGACCGGGCGCGTCGCGCAGAAGGAGCGCACGCGGACGGCGATCGTCGCCGCGGCGCGGGAGCTGGCCGACACCGGCGGCGAGGTCACCATGCCCGCGGTCGCCGCGGCCGCGCGGGTCTCCGAGGCCACGGCCTACCGCTACTTCCCCGACCTCGTGTCCCTGCTCGGCGAGGCGATCCGGCGCGAGGGCGCGGCCGAGGCCCTGGCCGCCGTCGCCGGCAGCGACGACCCGGTGGCGCGCGTCGCCGCGGCCGCCGAGGTGCTGGCCCGCGACGTGCTGCGCCGCCGCGGGGCCGTGCGGGCGGTGCTCGCCGGCGTCATCACCCGGCCCGAGGTCGCCGGCCTGCGTCCGGGGTACCGCTTCGAGCTCCTCGAGGTCGCGCTCGCTCCCTGGTGGGGCCGGGTGGACGACCTCGTGCAGGACCTGGCGGTGGTCGTCAGCGCCGAGGCCGTGCTGACCCTGCTCGACCTGTGCCACCTCGACGACGAGGCGACCGTGGCCGGCATCGTCCGGCCGGCGCGGACCCTCACCCGCGCGGCCTTCGCCTCACGAGAGGCACGCTCCGCAGGTCACGGTGGCCCTGGCGCCTGCTGAACGTGCTCCTCGCCTCCGCCGCGTCGGGCCGCGCGGAGCTGGGGGTCGAGGGGGAGCGTCGTGTCGACCGCGAGGTGCGGCACGGGCGGTGGGACGTCCGGGCGCATCCGGGCGACGAAGGCGTCGAACGCCGCGAGCTTGCCCGCGTCCTGCGGACGGCCGCGGGCCTCGAGCCGCCGGCGCAGGGTGGCGGCGTCGCACGAGGCCCAGACGAGGCGGACGGGCTCACCGCCCAGCTCGCCGACCCACGCCGCCCACCGCTCCGGGTCGCGGATCGCGCCGGTGAACGGGGCACACAACAGCACCGGGCACCCGCGCTCGCGGACCTCGCGCGCGACGGCGGTCATGCCCGCGTACTCGTGCACCTTGACGTGCTCGTCGTACCAGGGGCCCTCGCGCTCGCCGTCCGGCCGGCCCGCCGCCGCGAGGGTGGCGCCGACGAACCCGCCGTAGAGGGTGTCCTTGTCCAGCAGCGCCGGCACCGGCCCGCCCAGGTCGCCGAGCACGGCGAGCAGCCGGTCGGCCACGGTGCTCTTGCCCGCGCCGGGTGCCCCGGCCACCACCCAGACGTCGGCCCGCACCACGCAGACATCGTGCACGACCCCGGAGTGCGCGAGGATCGGCGCCGTCCGTTCCCTCGACCGACGGGAAGCCGATGCGCTACGACGACGACGCCCAGCTCGACGCCTCCGAGGTGACCGACACCCGGGGGCAGGGCGGTGGCGGGCCGGCCGGCTTCGGGGGCGGCGGGGGCGGGATGGGCGGCGGCCTGCTGCCGCTGCTCATCGGGCTGCTGTTCCGCGGGCGCAGCGGCAAGGTCAGCTGGGTCCTCATCGTCGTGGTGGTGATCGGCTTCCTCGCGTTCACGTTCCTCGGCGGCGGGACCGGGTCGTCGGGCTCCTCGGTGGCGGGGGCCTTCGGCGAGCCGGGCGGGCCGGCCCGTGCCGGGACGTCGGAGCTCGCGAGCGAGTGCCGCACCGGCCGGGACGCGAACACCAACCCCGACTGCGCGATCGTCGCGGACATCAACTCCATCCAGGCGTACTGGGCCGGCGGCGGCTACGCGACCGTGGCGCGCACCGTGCGCGGGGCGCAGCCGCGCTACACGAACATCGACACCGTGTTCTTCACCGGCTCGGTCAACACCCGCTGCGGCAGCGCCGACTCCAGCGCGGGGCCCTTCTACTGCCCGGGCGACGACCTCGTCTACATCGACCTGAGCTTCTACGACCAGCTCCGCCAGCAGTTCGGCGCGCAGGGCGGCGGGCTGACCAACGCCTACGTGCTCGCCCACGAGTACGGCCACCACGTCCAGGACCTCCTCGGCACGGAGGCCGCGGTGCGCACGCGTCAGGGGGCGAGCTCGGACTCGGTGCGCCTCGAGCTGCAGGCCGACTGCTACGCGGGCGTCTGGATGAACCACGCCGCCCAGCCGGCGAACGGTCGCCCGGCGTTCATCACCGAGGTCTCCCAGGCGGACCTCGACGGCGCGGTCGACGCCGCCCAGCGCATCGGCGACGACTACATCCAGGGCCGGCTCGGCGGCGGCACCGTCGACCCGGACTCGTTCACCCACGGCACGTCGGCCCAGCGCAAGAAGTGGCTGACCACCGGCTACACCACGGGCGACCCGACCCGCTGCGACACGTTCCGCACCAACGACCTGGGGTGATCGCTCGCGGGTCGACGACGTCGGACGGCCGGGCCGTTGCCTCCGGCGACCCCGCTCGTTCTCCCGGGTGACGGCGCAGTCGGGCGTTCTCACCTCGAGGGGTCGATATGGGACACCACAGCAGGGGCCGGTCGCCCCGCGCCGCCGGATCGCACCGCGCCGAGCGGGCCGGGGCGGTCGCCCGGGAGCCGGGCTCGCCCGTGGATCCCGTCCCGGCGACCGGTGTCGGCGACCGCGACCTCGCGGACCTGGCCGACGCCGCCCGCACGGCCCGCCGCACCGGCTGGCCCTTCGGCTCCGAGGTCCTGGCCTCGGCCGACACCCGGCCGTCGGCGGTGCCGTCGCTGCCCACCACCCCGACCGAGCAGCCGCCCGCCGGCCCGCGCCCGCGCCGCTACGCCACCTCCCAGCCGACCGCGCCGTTCGAGGCCGTCCGCTCGGCCTGACGCGCTCCGCCGGGTCTGGTGCCCGCGGGACCGGAGGGCGAGAGTGGCCGTCGTGGTGGGGACGACCGTACGGACGATCGACTGGGACGAGGGCGACGCGGCGACCGGCCCAGCCGTGGCCGTGATCGACCAGCGCGCGCTGCCGGGCACGTTCCGGGTGCGGCGCCTGGCGACCGTCGACGCCCTGGTGGACGCCGTCGCGGACCTCACCGTGCGGGGTGCCCCGGCGCTGGGCGCGGCCGGCGCGCTGGGCGTCGCGCTCGCCGTCCGGCGCCACCCCGACGACGCCGACCGGGTGCGGGCCGAGGCCGAGCGGGTCGCCGCGGTCCGCCCCACCGCGGTGAACCTGCGCCGTGGTGTCGAGCGGGCGCTGGCACGGCTCGACGACGGCCCCGGCGCGGTGGTCGCCGAGGCGTGCGCCCTGCTCGACGAGGACGAGGCCACCAACCGCCGCCTCGGCCACCGCACCGCCGACCTCGTCACGCAGCTGTGCGGCGACCGCCCGCTGCGGCTGCTGACCCACTGCAACTCCGGCGCCCTCGCCGCGGTGACGTGGGGGACCGGGCTGGGCGCGATCCGCGAGCTCGCGGCGCGCGGGCAGGTCGCCGAGGTCCTCGCCTGCGAGACGCGCCCCCTGCTGCAGGGCGCACGGCTGACCGTCTGGGAGCTGGCGCAGATGGGCGTGGCGCACCGCCTGCTGGTCGACGCGGCCGCCGCGTCGGCGATGGCGCGGGGGCTGGTCGACGCGGTCGTCGTCGGCGCCGACCGGATCGCCGCCAACGGCGACACCGCGAACAAGATCGGCACGTACGCGCTGGCCTGCGCGGCCGCCCACCACGGCATCCCGGTGCTGGTCGTCGCGCCCGAGTCGACGGTCGACCACACCACCGCGTCCGGGGCCGGCATCGTCGTGGAGGAGCGCGCGCCCGACGAGGTGCGCGCCGTCGCGGGCGTCCCGGTCGCCCCGCCGGACACCCCCGTCTACAACCCCGCCTTCGACGTCACGCCGGCGGCGCTGCTCGCGGCGGTGGTGACCGAGTCGGCGACCTTCCGCCACGGCGCCTGGGCACGGGCGGCGCTGCCCGCGTGAGGGGATGGGCGTGAGGGGATGATGGCCGCGATGGCCGGCCTCCCGCACACCGCCCTCCCGCACGTGACCCTCAACGACGGCACCGCGATCCCGCAGCTCGGCGTCGGGGTGTACCGCGTGCCCGACGCCGAGACCGCGGACCTGGTCGCCGCGGCGCTGGACCTGGGTTACCGCCACGTCGACACCGCGCAGCAGTACGGCAACGAGGCGGGCGTCGGCCGGGGCCTGCGCGCGGCCGGGGTCGACCGCGACGACGTGTGGATCACCACGAAGCTCGACGACGACCACCACACGCCCGACGCCGCCGTCGCCGCCCTCGAGGGCAGCCTCGAGCGTCTCGGCACCGACCACGTCGACCTCTACCTCGTCCACCGCCCCGGGCCCGACGCCGACGCGGACGCCGAGACCTGGCGGGCGATGGCGGCCCTGCGGGCCGACGGACGCGTGCGCTCGATCGGTGTATCCAACTTCGACCGCCGCCGCATCGACCACCTGGTGCGCACGACCGGTGTGGTGCCGTCGGTGAACCAGATCCGGTGCAACCCGCGCCTCCCGCGTCGCGGGACGCGCCGCCACCTCCGCCGCCGCGGCATCGCGACCGAGGCGCACGGTCCCCTGCGCGAGGGGCGGCTCACCGAGCACCCCGTCGCGCGGCAGGTCGCCGCGCAGGTCGGGCGCACGCCGGCGCAGGTCGTGCTCCGCTGGCACCTGCAGCAGGGCACGATCGTCTTCCCCAAGTCGGCGGACCCGCAGCGCCTGCGCGAGAACCTCGACATCGCCGACTTCACGCTCTCGCGCCGCGAGGTGCTCGCGCTCAGCAGCATGCGCCGCTGGCTCTGAGCAGCGTCTACCCGCCCTCGCCGGCCGCCCGCTCCTGCAGGGCGTGCCGCCCGGCCTCGATGAGCGGGGCGGCCTCCCGCAGCTGCCGGCGCGTCTCGACCCGGACCATGATCTCGCCGCAGACGCCGATGAGCAGGCCCCAGGACGCCGCCACGAACAGCCACGTCCCGGCCCGCGTCAGCTCCGGGGAGAGGAAGAACAGGCTGCCGACGACGAAGCAGAAGTTGCCGACGAGCCCGATCCCGAGGTGGACCCAGGGCATGTCGTGCGCGGTGCGGCTGATGTGGCGCAGGTAGAGGAAGAGCAGCATCCCGGCACGGTCGCCGCGACGGCGCCGCCCGGGCTCACCCGCGGCGGGTGAGGACGGCCCCGAGCGTCGCCGCGAGGGCCGCGTCGAGGACGTCGAGCCCGTGGTGGAGCTCGTCTTCGGTGATCGTCAGCGGTGGGGCCATCCGCACGACCCCACCCAGCCCGGCGAGCTGGACGATGTTGACGTGCAGCCCGCGGCGGCGGCAGTCCTCGGTCAGCCCGCCGATCAGCTCGGGCGCCGGGGTGCGGCTGTCCTTGTCCCGCACCAGCTCGATGCCCTGCAGCAGCCCGCGGCCGCGCACGTCGCCGACCTCGGCGTACCGGTCGCGCATCCCCGCGAGCCGGTCGTGCATCTGCTCGCCGAGCCGCCGGGCGCGCTCGACGAGGCCGTCGCGGGCCACGACGCGCAGCACGGTGTGGGCCACCGACGCGGCGAGGGGGTCGGAGACGTGCGTCGTGTAGAAGAGGAAGCCGTGCTCGTGGCAGGCCTGCTCGATCTCCGGTGAGGTGACGACGGCCGCGACCGGCAGCCCCGCCCCGAGCGTCTTCGACAGCGTCAGGACGTCCGGCGCGACGCCGTCGCGCTCGAACGCGTACATCGTCCCGGTGCGCCCGAGCCCGGTCTGGGCCTCGTCGAGCACGAGCAGCATGCCCCGCTCGGCGCACTTCTCCCGCAGCCGCGCGAGGTAGCCCGGCGGGAGTTCCACGATGCCGCCGGACGACAGGATCGGCTCGACGAGGCAGGCGGCGAGGCTGCCCGTCGACTGCCGGTCGACCGCGTCGAACCCGAACTCCAGCTCCGTCTCCCAGTCGTGGCTGCCGTCGGCGTGGCGGAAGGGCGAGCGGTAGGCGTCCGGGGTCGGCAGGGCGAGGTTGCCGGGGATGGTCGGGCCGTAGCCGCGCCGCCCGGCGGAGAACGTCGCGGCCGCCGCGCCGGAGGTCATGCCGTGCCACGAGCGGTCGAACGACACGACCTCGTAGCGGCCCGTGGCGAGCTTGGCCATCTTGAGGGCGGCCTCGTTCGACTCCGCCCCGGTGGTGACGAGCAGGACCTTCGACAGCGGCGCGGGCAGGGTGCCGGCGAGGGCCGCGGCGCAGTCGAGCAGCGGCGGGCTGAGCATGCCGCTGTGCAGGTGGTCCAGCGTCGCCGCGGCCTGCGCGACCGTCTCGACGATCTCGGGGTGACCGTGCCCGAGCAGCGCGCTCATCTGGCCGGACGTGAAGTCCAGCAGCTCCGCGCCCCCGCGGGTGACCACCCACGAGCCCCGCGCCCGCTCGACGAGGTCCGGGGCGAAGGGGACGCCGTAGCGGATCAGGTGCTCGGGGGGCGCGGGGTCGGGAGCGCTCACGGTCGCTCCGGCTCAGCCGTCGTCGTCACCGTCGCCGTCACCCTGCTGGGGTGCCTGCTGGGGTGCCTGCTGCTGGGGCTGCGGCGCCACCTGCCCCGGCTGTCCCGGCGCCGGGACCACCTGGCTGATCGAGGGCGGGGCGGCCGGGCCCTGCGGGCCGTCGTCGTCATCGTCGCCGCCCGCCACGTCGCGGTAGGTGAACACCAGCACGAGGCCGACGATCGCGGCGAGCACCGCGAGCCCGGCCCCGACGCGGTCCTTCGTGGTCATCGCCGTGCGCGTCTCAGTCATCGAGCGGGACCCCTCCGAAGGACACCAGGCTGGTGACGAAGTAGATGACGTAGAGCCCGAGCAGGACGAAGCCGTGCCAGCGCAGCAGCCGTCCGCTCGAGAGGAAGAGCGCCGAGATCAGCGTCAGCACCACCAGCGCGGGCAGGTGCCAGACCAGGACGCTGTGGTCGACGGTGATCGCGCCGCCGACGAGCAGGATGATCCCGAGCTTGCCGGTCACCGAGAACACGACGCTGCCGACGACGTTGGCCATCGCGATCTCGGGCGCGCCGCGGCGCTGGGGCTCGGCCGTGAGGAAGATGTCCTCGAGCGAGAGCGCGAGCGTCGCGATGGTGACGCCGAAGACGGTGCCGTCGATCGCGAACTCGTCGAGGACGCCCTCGGTGCCCTGACCCGCGACGACGGCGCCGACCACGAGGCCGATCAGCGCCATGACCGCGAACAGGACCGTGACGACCGGTGACTTGGCCCGGGCCTTGAGGAAGCCCTGGTCGACCTTCAGGTCGTCCGGGAGCTCGAAGTGGTGCCCACCGGACCCGGTGCCGGTGCCGGAGCCGGTGCTCCCGCCGGCCGGCGGCGCGCCGCCACCGTCCCCCGCGAGCGTGGCCGTCCCGCCGCCGACGCCGGCACCGACCTTGATGTCGTCGATCTGCTCGTAGAGCTCGGCGTTGCGCCACACCGGGCGGCGCGAGGAGTACTCGCGGTAGGCGACCCAGCCGACGAAGGCCACGAACAGCAGCAGCAGCACGATGCCGGTGACCAGCGTGAGGACGCCCGCCAGCGCCAGCGCGTACATGACCACCGGCGCCGCCACGAACAGCACGAGGTAGCTCGCCGGCACGTCCACGGGCGTGGGCGCGACGATGGCGGCGATGGCCAGCACCACCCCCGTCATGGCCACGGTCGTCCCGATCACCGTGCCGAGGGCGACGTTGCTGAGGTCCTCGAGGTTCAGCACGATGCCGAACGCGAGGTCGTCGAACTCGATGCCGGTGAACACCACGGCGACGAGGAACAGCGAGATCGCCCAGCGGCTCGCGACGCCGACGAGGTACCCGATCAGCTTCTCGGCGCTGTAGACGAGCACCGCGATGCCGAGGACGAATTCGATGATCGGGATCACAAGATTGCCCCCACGCCGATGTCGGAACGGATTGCGCCGAACACCGATGGTGATCGGGACCATCCGCTCGTGCAACGGGTTGACACCCTTCCCGGGGACCGATAGAAGCGGCCCGGTGAGCGCGCCGAACCCGGACGAACCGCAGGTCACGACGGCCGAGCGGGAGGTCGCGGCCGACGCGGCCACGATCTTCGAGATGATCGCCGACCCGGCCCGCCAGCCCGCGTGGGACGGCGGCGACAACCTCGCCGAGGCCGCCCCCGGACAGCGCGTGCACGCTGTCGGTGACGTGTTCACGATGCGGCTGACGATGGGCGCGGAGCGCGAGAACCACGTCGTCGAGTTCACCGAGGGCCGCCGGATCGCCTGGCGCCCCGCGGAGCCCGGCGCCGCGCCGCCCGGCCACCTGTGGCGCTGGGAGCTCGAGCCGCGCGGCGAGGGACGTACGCTCGTGCGGCACACCTACGACTGGACGCAGCTCACCGATCCGGGCCGGTTCCGCACCGCCCGGGCCACCACGACCGCGCGGCTCGCCGCCTCGCTGGACCGGCTCGCCGCGCAGGCCGAGGGCTGACTACCCGGCGTCGGGCAACCGCAGGGCCGGCAGCGACCGCTCGATCTGTTCGCGGTCGGGCTCGAGCCACGGCGGGAGCTTGAGGTGGCGGCCCAGCTCGAGCAGGGGCTCGTCGACGTCGAAGCCGGGCCGGTCGGTCGCGATCTCGAAGAGCACCCCGCCGGGCTCGCGGAAGTAGATCGACGTGAAGTACTGCCGGTCGAGGATCGGCGTGACGTGCAGCCCCGCGTCGACCAGCTCCCGGCGCCAGCGCTCCTGGGTCTCGCCGTCGGGCGCGCGGAACGCGACGTGGTGCACGGTCCCGCCGGCCTGCCGACCTTCCTGCCCGTCGGTGGTGGCGGCGACGTCGAGCACCGCGCCCGGCTGGTCGGCCATGGCGAACCGGGCGCGCTCGCCGCCGCCGCTCCCGTCCATCCCGAGCAGGCCGGTGAGCATCGAGGCCGTCGCGTCGAGCTCGCGCTCGGTCAGCGTCACCGAGTGCAGGCCGCGCACGGCGTGCTCGGCGGGCACCGCGGCGACGCCGTCCCACCCCGAGCGGGTGTCGCCGGGCGAGGCGACGAGGTCGATGACCAGCCCGTCCGGGTCGCGGAAGGTCAGGACCTCCTCGTGCCGCCCCGCGGTGTCCCGGTCGCGGGGCGCCGCGACCAGGTCGACGTCGTGCCCTGCGAGGTGGCGCTGCCACCAGCCCAGCGACTCCGGCGGCACGCTGAACGCGGTCGCCGTGGTCAGGCCCGTGCCCTGGCGGCCGGGCTCCACGTCGCGCCACGGGAAGAACGTCAGGATCGTGGACGGCCGGCCCGCCTCGTCGCCGTAGTAGAGGTGGTAGGTGCCGGGGTCGTCGAAGTTGACGGTGGTCTTCACCAGCCGCAGCCCGAGCACGCCCGTGTAGAAGTCCAGGTTGCGCTGCGGGTCGGAGGCGATGGCCGTGACGTGGTGCAGGCCGTGCGGGGCGATGGTGCTGGCGGCGTCGGTCACGGTGTCGGGGGTCGGCGTCACGCGCGCTCCTCAATCGCGGTCCGGGCGAGCACCGCGGCGAGCGCTCGCGCGAGGGCGCCCGCCGGGTCGTCGGGGACACCCGCCGTGCGCCAGGCGACGTGCTGGTCGGGGCGGACCAGCAGGGCCCCGGCGTCGGCGAGCCCGTCGGCCTCGCGTCGGGCCGCCCAGTCGCCGTACGGGTCCTCGACGGCGCACCCGGGCCCGACGAGCACGACGTCGACGGTCACGCCGGTGTCCGCGGCGACCGCGGCCGCCGCGTCGCGCCAGGCCTCCCCGCCGAGGCCGGTGAGCAGCGTGAACCGGCCGTCGCCGGTGAGGTCGAGCGTCGAGCGCTCGCGGCCGCCGACGGTGACCCACGCGTGGGGCAGCCGGGCGCCCGGGGCGGTGGTGGCGACGTGCTCGAGCGTCGCGTCGGCCGTGGCGGGCAGGGGATCCGGCCGCAGCCCCGCGTCGCCGTCGTCGGGGACGACCGCGCCGGAGACGTAGCGGTGGTTGAGCTCGAAGCCGTGGGCGTTGAACTCGTAGACCTTGAACCGGATCGCCTCGCGCAGCGCGCGCCGCTGCTTCTCGGCGTCGGGGTCGCTGCCGCGGCGGGCCGCCATGTTGGCCCGCATGCGGGCGGGGTCGTCGACGCCGGCGAGGCCCAGCGCCTCGAAGATGCGGGCGGTCTCACCGATCGACTGGTTGGCCCGGTCGACCACCCCGCGCCCGATCGGGGCCCGCTCGGCGCTGTACGAGTCGAGCAGTCCCGGCCCGGCGCGCCCGTCGAGCACGAAGGCGAGCTTCCAGGCGAGGTTGAACGAGTCCTGGATCGACGTGTTGGAGCCCAGGCCGTTCGACGGCGGGTGACGGTGGACGGCGTCGCCGCCGCAGAACACCCGGCCGGCGTCGTAGCGCTCGGCGGCCATGTGGTTCACCGTCCACGCGGAGCTGCCGAGGATCTCGACCTCGAGGTCGTCCACGCCGACGAGCCGGCGCACCAGATCCGTCGTGAACTCCTCGGAGAGGTCGGGCGGGCCGTCGGCGACGTCGTAGCCCCAGATCGTCAGCCACTCGTCCCACGGGCGGACCATCCGGACCACGCCCATCCCGATCCCGCCGATGTCCGAGCCGGGCTGCAGCACCCAGTACAGGACGCTCGGCCGGTGCGCGACGAGGTCCGAGAGGTCGGCCCGGAACAGGATGTTCAGCGACCCGGCGACACCCATCTCCCCGCGCATCGGCAGGCCCGCGTTCTCCGCGACGCGGCTGCGCCCGCCGTCGGCGCCGTACAGGTAGCGGGCGCGGATCTCGTAGGTGTCGTCGCGCAGCCGGTCCCGCACGGTGACGGTGACCCCGTCGGCGTCCTCGCGGTGGGACAGGTACTCGGTCTGGTAGCGCAGGGGCGTCCCGCGCCGCGTGGCCTCGGTGACGAGCACCGGCTCCATGAGGTTCTGCGGCATGTCGCACATGCGCGAGGGGCTGGCCAGGTCGTGCGCGGCCTGGACCAGCGGGTCGTTGCCCCACGACCGCAGCCGGCCGAGCTCCTCGCCCGCGATCGACGTGCAGAACGTCGTCGTGCCCATGAGGTGCTGCGGCGTCGCCTGCGCGACGACGCGGTCCTCGACGCCGAGGTCGCGCAGGACCTCCATCGTGCGCTGGTTGGTGATGTGCGCCCGCGGCTCGGTCGCCAGGGAGGCGTAGCGGGTGATGACGACGTGGTCGACGCCGTACGTGGCCAGCGCGAGGGCCATCGCGGCGCCGGCCGGGCCGGTGCCGACGACCAGGACGTCGGTCGTGAACGCGGGGGTCATGTGCTCAGAGAACCTGGTGGCCGTACATCTCGCCCAGCGGGTCGGCGATCAGCTCGATCCGGGCGCCGTCCGGGTCGCGGAAGTACACCGACACGCCGCTGTGCACCTCGTGCTCGACGCCGGCGTCGGCGAGGCGGGCGACCAGCTCCTCCCAGCGCTGCGGGTCGACGCTGATCGCCACGTGGTGCAGCCCGCCGAGCACCTCGGCGTAGGGCCCGACGTCGAGGCCGGGGAAGTCGAAGAACGCGAGCAGGTTGTCGTGCCCGATGTCGAAGAAGAAGTGCGACGAGCCGGGGTAGTCGCGGTTCTCGATCAACTCGGTGAGCGGGAAGCCGAGCACGCCCTGGTAGAAGCGCACGGTCCGCTCGACGTCGCTCGACACCAGGGCCGTGTGGTGCAGCCCCCGGGCCGTGGAGGCGGGGCGCTCGGCCGGCGGCTGCAGGTACGCGTCGCGGATGCGGGCGCGCTCGGCGTCGAGGGTCGTCGTGTCGGTCGCCATCGGGTCCTCCTCGTCAGTTGACGTGTCACCTACCTTGCTCACTGATGGATGATGTGTCAACCACTGGCGTACGATGGCGTCGTGACGGAGCCCCGGTGGCTGGACCAGCGCCAGCAACGTGCGTGGCGCGGCCACCTCGCGGTGGCGGCGCGGCTGCAGGCCGAGCTCAACCGGCGGCTGCAGGCGGACGCGGGCCTCTCGCTCGCGGACTTCGACGTGCTCGTGGCGCTGAGCGAGCGGGGTGACGGGGGAGCGCCGCTGCGCGTCACCGAGCTCGCCGAGGCCCTGCAGTGGGAGAAGAGCCGGCTGTCCCACCACCTCACGCGCATGCAGCGCCGGGGCCTGGTGGGTCGCGAGGACTGCCCGGACGACGCCCGCGGCGCCTTCGTCGTGCTCAGCCCCACCGGGCGGAGCGCGATCGAGCAGGCGGCGCCCGCGCACGTCGCGGCCGTCCGCGAGCTCGTGTTCGACGGGCTCGACGACGCGCAGGTGGACGCCTGGGCGGCGGTCTCCGACGCGGTCCTGGCCCGGATCGCCGACGCTCAGTCCGCGGGCTGATCCCCGGTGCCCGGGCGCGGGCGCGAGACCACGATCTGGGCGATGCCGATGATCAGCACAGCGATCGTCAGCAGCCGCTCGGCCGCCGGCAGCGGCCGGAACCAGCCGTAGACCTGGGTGGCGAGCGCGAACAGCTGCGCGAACAGCGGCAGCGCGATCGCCGGCCACCCGGTGATCTCCCGGGACGGCTGGGGGCCCGCAGGCAGGCGCGTCGAGCCGACGGCGAAGGCGAGCGCCCCGGCGCTCCAGAGGAAGTCGACGGGCCCCTCGTGAGACAACGCGTCGCTCGCGGCGAGGCTGTAGGTCGCGTCCGCGACGGTCATGCACGTGAGGCCGAGCCCGACCCACTTCCAGCTGCCGTGCAGCCGCCACGACATCAGCGGCAGCGTCCCGAGGAGCGCGCCGAGCAACAGGATGTCGCCCAGGGGGTAGGCCACGGTGACGGCCCGGCCGAGGGGGTCGATCGGCGCGGTCTCGAGCACCGGCTCGATGACGAGCAGGACGCCCGGGGTCGCCACGATGAGGGCCAGCACGAAGCCGTCGAGCCAGCGGTGCCAGGGGACGTCGATCACCCGGGCGCGGACCATGAGCACGAGCCCGGCCATGAACAGGGGATACGTGGCGAGGTAGAGCGGGTCGGTGGGGTTCGGGGTGGGGACGTCGACGCCGGCCGGGTAGAGCGCGGACCACAGCACCTCGGCGAGCCCGAACAGCAGCAGCGCCGCGGAGAAGCACCACCACGCCCCGCGGCTCGGGCTGCGGGGGACCCGGCGCCGCGCCCCGGCCGCGCAGATCGCGCTCGACGCCAGGATCAGCGTGCTGTGCAGCCAGTCGTCGATGACCGGGATGTCGGGCGCGTGGTCGCCGGCGCGGAGGTCGTGGACGGTCTCCACGGCCAGCCCGACGAGCAGCACGGCGGCGAGGACCCACCCGAGCCGGCCCCGCCGCGCCATCGGGCGACGGTACCGCGAGTGGGCGTGTCGTCAGCCCGCCGCGACGACCTCCGGCCGCGAGGTGACGGCACCGGCGGCGAGGCGCGCCATCGACTCGACGAGGCGGATGCCGGCCTCCTGGCTCGGCTGGTGCTCGGAGAGGACCGCGAGGAGCACCGGGTGGCCCCCGGCGGTCACGGCACCGACGGAGCCGACGATCCAGCGTCCGCCCGCGGTGTCCACGGGCACCCAGCCGTTCTTCAGCGCGGTCGTCGTCCCGGGGTCGGCGGCGGCGCTGACGCCCCAGCGCTGGTCGGCGGCGACGCGGGTCATGAGGTCGCGGGCGAACGCGCGGGAGTCGGCGTCGAGGGGGGAGGCGAGCGGCGGCGTGCCGGTCAGCGCGGCGAGCAGGCGCACCTGGTCCGACGCGGGGGTCGTGGTGCTGCCCCAGTGGTCGTCGAGCGTGGTGTGGCGCACCCCGAGGCGGCGGTTGGCGGCGGTCAGCGCCGGGATGCCGCCGAGGTCGCCCCACAGGCTCGTGGCCGCGGCGTTGTCGCTCTGCTGGATCATCCGGCCGGCGAGGTCCCGCGCGGCCGGGCCGAGGACGGTCTCGCCCTCCTGGCTCTGCAGCAGCAGCGTCTCGAGGATGTCGAGCTTGACCACGCTCGCCGTCGAGACGGGGTTGTCGGCGGCGTAGCCGAACGACCGCCCGGTCGCGGTGTCGAGGGCGGCGACGGACACGTGGCCCGCGGAGTCGCCCTGCACGAGCCGGTCGATGGCCGCCGTCGCGTCGCGGTCCACCGCGGCGGGATCGACGAGGGTGCGCCCGGGCGGTGGTGCCGGGGCGGCCACAGGGGGCGGCGGGGCCGGCCGTGTCCCCGGCTCGAGCGCCTGACTCGCCGTGACGACCAGCAGTCCCAGCACGGCCACGAGCAGCACGAGGCGGGCGACGCCCGCGCGCCGGCTCGGGGCCGGTCGGGCCGGGGCGGGCCGGGGCGGGGCGGGGTACGGCGCCGCCGTGACCGGCGCGGACGCGGCCTCGGCGGGCGGGCCCGTCCGCGGGACCGGTGTGGCGCGCGGGACGGTGGGCAGGTCCCGGGGTGCGGGGCCGGTGCTGCCGCTGCCGCCGCCGAAGGCCGCGCCCGGCTCGACGAGCCGGGTCTCGAGGACGCGGCGCCCGCGCTCGGTCCGGCGCCGGCGCGCCCGTCCCTCCCGCGGTGACGGTGCG